>CAZBIN010000006.1:34544-46357 GCA_964491995.1 uncultured Orrella sp. | reverse complement strand
GCCTGCTGCATCTCGAGACGATTGGGTGTGACCAGACTCGCGCCGCTATAGCGTGAGTAGTCCGATCCCTTGGGGTCAACCAGCACGGCGATGCCAGCCGCGTTGGCGGCCGAGACCAGACGCCGGACCTGACCGAGCGCACCCTTGGCATAGTCCGACAGGATCAGCACATCTGCCTCGGCCAGTAGATTCTGGGCTGTAAGAGTCAGGCGTTCAACCCCTGAGGCTGAAGGTTTTTGCTCAAAATCGACCCGTACCATCTGCTGCTGACGCGCAATCACACGCATCTTCACAATTGTCGGATAGCCGGGATCATCCACCAGCACATGCTTAACGCCGTCTTCATCCAGTAGATCCGCGACTTTCACGCCAGCCTCGTCATCACCAATGATGCCGGCAAGCGTCACTTGCGCGCCCAGCGCTCTGGCATTTCTTGCAACGTTTGCAGCGCCACCGAGCCGGTCCTCGCGCTTGGCAACGTGCACTACAGGCACAGGCGCTTCCGGTGAAATTCGCTCGACTTCGCCAAACCAGTATCGGTCCAGCATGATATCGCCGACGACCAGAATACGAGCCTGACGAACTCTATCAAGCGGGAAGCTACTCATGACAACTCTTCCAAACGGCGAGGACGATAGGTCTCCCACCCATGACAACCCGGACACTGCCAGTAAAAATGACGCGCCTGAAACCCACAAATTCGGCATGCATAACGGTCAAGCCGCTTGGTATGACGGCTGACTAGCTGATGAACCAGCGCTGGTGGCAATGAAGCCGGCTGCACATGAGGTTTGATTTCCCCTGCGTCCTGTTTCATTTCTGTGCCGAGTGCCCGATCCAGTGCAAGCAAACTCGGATTTGCCGCCAAGGCCTTTTGCATAAACTCCCATGCAGGTTGCACACCCTTTGATGTACGAAGCATCCTGAAAACAACGTCCAGCAAGTCTAGTGAAGGATACTTTTCATAATGCGCCGCGAGGCGGCCAAGGAGCTGTTCAGATTCGTGCGTCTGCGCATAATTCTTTTCTAGCTGACCTGCAATCAGGCTCGCATACTCGGGAGCCTGCTCCAGCACTTCCAGCAAGGAAGCACGCTCGGCGATCACATCCTGCTGGTGTCGGGCGATAGACGCCAGAATCATCTGTATACGGGCCCTTGATGCTGGCGTCGAACTCACATCACGCTTGACCGCCTGATCGGCACTTCTGACCGAATCCATCGCTGCCGTCAGATCGGGAGGGGAGCGGGCCAGATCCAGTTCAGCCATTTCACAGTGATAATGCACTTTTTGCGCAATTGCCTCGCCAGTGAGTTTGCCAAGCTGGCGGACCGCTTCAATGGCACGTGGCCAGTCGTGCTCTGATTCATAGATTCTGACCAAGGCTCGCATGGCTTGCTCGTGAAAGCTCGTGTCTTGCAACTCCTTATAGGCCATCTCTGCACGATCGAGCATTCCCGCCTTGAGGTAGTCCTGCGCAATCTCATGCAAAGCGTGTTCACGGTCCCTGGCCGGAAGATCCGAACGCGATAAAAGGCTCTGATGAACACGGATAGCGCGCTCCATCTCGCCACGACGCCTAAAAAGACTACCAAGCGCAAAATGCAGCTCGGTTGTTTCGGTGTCAAGCTTGGCAACTTCTATGAACGCGTCAATGGCACGGTCAGGCTGCTCGTTAAGCAGGAAGTTCAGTCCCTTGAAATAAGAGTCAGGCAGGTTTCGGCTTTCACTCAACATGTGGCGCAGATCAAACCGGGCGGCAAGCCAGCCCAGTCCGAAAAGCAACGGCATGAATATCAGCCACCAGGATTCAAAGTCCATCGTGCGTCGCCAAGTCAGAGAGGAGTAGTGCCAGCTTGAGATGGCTGTCCGGATGCTGAAAGTGCCTGTCCCTGTTGAGCAGGAACGCCAGACACGTTGCCTGGACTCGAATGATTGACTTTGGCGAGGTCCTTGCGAAGCCTGCCGGACTCACGCCAGCGGCGCCACCGACCAGGCAGCATGAGAACGGCACCAAACACTGCACCAATCACAAAGGCCAGCAACATTACGACTATTAGCGGAATATCCGTCAGGCGAAGACCGTCATACAGGACGACCTCAACTGGCGTCACATTCTTGTAAGCAAAAAACAGGACAGCAATGAAAACGATGAGACGAATGGTCCAGACCACATAACGCATGGCAAACACTCCGGAGAAGCTGAAATTTGGAGTTACCCGACCATTGTATAACCTCGATGGGAAAACAGCGTTTTCAGTCCAACGGCTTACAAAGTCTCACAGGGAACCAAGGAAACCGCTTCAGCGCGATAGCGATCCGTCCACTTGTTCTCGCAATTGCTTGCCAGCTTTAAAGTGGGGTACTTTTTTGCCAGGAACCATAACCTTCTCACCTGTCTTGGGATTGCGACCCACCCTCGGAGCACGCTCAGAGAGTGAGAAGCTCCCAAAACCGCGAATCTCGATGCGCTGGCTACTCGCGAGCGAGCGAACCATTGCATCGATGATGGTCTTGACTGCTATGTCAGCATCCGTCGCGGAGAGTTGAGGATAACTCTCCGCGAGTGCCGCGATCAGTTCCGACTTTGTCACGGTCTAATCTACTTATTCGCCGTCTCTGGCCTGGTCGAGCTTGGCCTTGAGCAGCGCGCCAAGGTTGGTCGTGCCACTGGTGGCCCCTGCCTCGGACATCCTTTGCAGAGTTTCGGCTGTTTCAGCGTTATCACGCGCCTTGATCGACAACTGGATGGAACGGCTCTTGCGGTCAACGTTGACAATCATCGCATCAATGTTGTCGCCTTCTTTCATGACCGTTGTCGCATCATCGACACGACCCGATGCCATCTCAGAAGCGCGCAGGTAGCCTTCCACGTCGAGCGACAATGTCACCACAGCACCCTTGGGATCGACTGACTTGACTGTACCTTGAACAACAGCACCTTTGTCGTGAGTCGAGACAAAGTTGTTGAACGGATCGCCTTCGAGTTGCTTGACGCCAAGAGAGATACGCTCTTTGTCTGTGTCAATGGCCAGAACAACAGCGGCAATCTCGTCGCCCTTCTTGAAGTTGCGAACAGCATCTTCGCCTGTTTCGGACCAGGACAGATCCGACAGATGAACCAGCCCATCAATGCCACCTGGCAGACCAACGAACACACCAAAGTCAGTAATAGACTTGATTGCACCGCTGACCTTGTCGCCACGCTTGAAGTTGGTCGAGAAGTCTTCCCATGGGTTCGGACGGCATTGCTTCATGCCCAGCGAGATACGACGACGGTCTTCATCGATCTCGAGCACCATGACCTCGACTTCCTCGCCCAGTGTCACGACCTTGCGTGGATCGACGTTCTTGTTTGTCCAGTCCATTTCGGAGACGTGCACAAGACCTTCGATACCGGCTTCAACTTCAACAAATGAACCGTAATCCGTCAGGTTCGTCACTTTGCCGAACAGACGTGTGCCCTGCGGGTAGCGGCGTGCCAGACCCACCCATGGATCTTCACCAAGCTGCTTGACGCCGAGTGACACACGGCTCTTTTCCTGATCGAATTTAAGAACTTTAGCTTCGATTTCCTGGCCGACAGACAAGACTTCCGACGGGTGACGCACACGACGCCATGCCATATCGGTGATGTGCAGCAGACCGTCGATACCACCGAGATCCACGAATGCACCGTAATCGGTAATGTTCTTGACGATACCGGTGACCACCATGCCTTCCTGCAAGGTTTCGAGCAGTTTCTGACGCTCTTCACCCATGCTGGCCTCAAGCACTGCACGACGTGACAGCACAACGTTGTTGCGCTTGCGGTCAAGCTTGATGACCTTGAACTCCATCGTCTTGCCTTCAAACGGCGTGGTGTCTTTCACCGGACGAGTATCAACCAGCGAACCCGGCAAGAAGGCGCGGATTCCATTGGTCATGACCGTCAAACCACCCTTGACCTTGCCTGTGATGGTGCCAGAAACCAGTTCGTTGTTCTCGAGCGCTTTTTCCAGTGACAGCCAGGCTGACAAACGCTTGGCACGATCACGAGAAAGAATGGTGTCGCCGTAGCCGTTCTCGAGCGAGTCAATCGCAACCGACACGAAGTCGCCTTCGTTGACTTCAAGCTCGCCCTGGTCATTGAGAAACTCTTCGAGCGGGATAAGCGCTTCTGATTTCAGACCGGCATTAACAACAACGAAGTTGTGATCAATACGAACCACTTCAGCCGAGATCACCTCGCCTGATTTCATATCCTGATCTTTCAGGCTTGCAGCAAAAAGGTCGGCAAAGCTTTCGCCGCCAGCGGGGGTAGTAGAGGGTTGAATTGACATGTAAGGAATATCCGTTTTGCCCATTGGGCTGGAAATCACGCCCCCGACAATGAGAGCGGTGTTTATCAAGACCGTTTCAAGCCCCACTGATCCCTCACCGGAACCCGTACAGCATGAATCGGCATACCTGCACTCCAAGAGCTTCCGCAAACCTTCGCAAAACCCGCATCAAATCTTTGCTGGACCTTTGACCGCTTCCCGGCAAACCCTTGCTGGCAAAGGCTTGCACTCGGACTGGTCGGATCCATGGACTGGCGGTATACGCACAAACATGGGATGACAAATTCGCTGATGAAAGCCTTTCCAGACCAGACACCAAGCTTACAGATCGCCAAATTCAGAGTGAACCTTGGAATTTAGCAGGTTTTCTGTTTTTGATCAAGCGGTTACAAACCACGGCTAGCCCACAACCCTACCCGGACGGCATTGCGCCCAAAGATCAAGCACGCGTTGCACAGTCTGATCGATTGTGAGCGAAGACGAGTCAACAACATGTGCATCCGCCGCTGGACGCAAAGGCGCCACAGCCCGGTTGGTGTCGCGATCATCCCGAGCCATCAGATCCTGCAATACCGTCTCGTATTCAACCGCCTGGCCTTTCTGCGACATTTGCTGATAGCGTCGCTGCGCCCTGGCCTGTACATCGGCAAGAAGGAAAATTTTTAAAGGGGCATCGGCAAATACCACCGTACCCATATCCCGCCCATCGGCAACCAGACCAGGCGCGACGCGAAACGCGCGCTGCCGTGCGAGCAACTCATCACGCAACCCCGGATGCTTTGCAAGCTCTGAAGCGATGTTGCCAACTCGCTCCTGACGGATAAGATCGGTCACATCAACACCGGCAAGCAAAATCTTGCCTTGCTCGAACCGGATCTGCATCTGGCTGGCGATTCTTGTTGCTGCCGCAAAATCCGATGGATCGACGCCCGCATTAATCACCGCCAAAGCTGCCAGTCTGTAGATGGCACCGCTATCGAGCACATGCCAGCCTAGCCTGCGAGCCACATGCATTGCAACCGTACCTTTGCCTGATGCTGTTGGCCCATCAAGAGCAATAACGGGAATCCTGGAATCTTGAGTCATGTCAGCGGACCAACGTCTGAAAAACCTCAAAATATTCGGGAAATGTCTTTGACACGCAATCAGGATCCTGGATCGAGATTGCAACACCGCCAAACGCTGCCAGAGAGAAACACATGGCCATTCGATGGTCGTCGTAGGTTCGGATCGAAGCGTCACACCATTGACCCGGTTCGATCGGCCAGACGGTAAGCCAGTCATCACCTGCCTGCACTTTGGCACCGAGCTTGGTCAGCTCATTTCTCATCGCGTCAATCCGGTCCGTTTCTTTGACACGCCAGCTACCAATGTTTCTAAGTCGGCAAGGCCCATCGGCATAGAGCGCCAGCACAGCAGCAGTCATCGCCGCATCCGGCACCAGATTGAAGTCCGTATCAAAAGCATGCAGACGTTGCCCCTCGGCAACCGCGGGACCTGTGACCGTGATTGAACCTTCGGCGATAACCACATCTGCACCCATCGCACGAATATGGTCAGCAAACTTCACATCACCCTGGATGCTATCCGAACCAACGCCATGCACAGTGACAGGTCCCTGACCGATCAGGCCAAGTCCCAGAAAATAGGAAGCTGACGATGCATCACCTTCGACATGGATTTGACCAGGAGAGACGTAACGGGCATGATTGTCGATTCTGAACGCAGGCGAACCATCGACCTGAGTCTCACGCTCTACAGTGACCCCAAACCGGGCCATCATATTCAGGGTGATCTCGATGTATGGTTGGGAAATCAGTAGCCCATCGACCTCGATGACAAGTGGCCGGCCACTGGCCGCGGTGACGAGCGGTGCGGCCATCAGCAACGCGGTCAGGAACTGGCTGGAAACAGACCCTTTGATTCTGACGCGCTGACCGGTCACCTTGGCGGGTTCAATTTGCAGCGGCGGATACCCTGGCGTGCCCCGATAATGCACCACGGCACCTAAGGCACGCAAAGCATCAACCAGATCCCCAATCGGCCTTTCATGCATGCGTGGCACACCTGACAGACCATAACTGCCCCCAGAAAAAGCCAGGACCGCAGTCAGAGGACGAAATGCCGTCCCTGCGTTGCCGAGAAACAGGTCGGCCTGACTGGTTGCAAACGAGCCAGCGCCAGTGATTTCAACAGAATCACCGCCCTGAGGGCTGACCTGCACGCCGAGCTGGGAAAGCGCGACCAACATCACACGGGTATCATCGGAGTCCAGCAGACCCTTGATAAGCGTGGTTCCTTGCGAGAGCGCAGCCAGCAAAAGCACTCTGTTCGAAATGCTTTTGGAGCCTGGCAGGTTCACCTCACCTCGGGCGATTTTGACCGGACTGATCCGCAGGGCTTCGCGATGGCTCATGACCGCTCTCGCTCCCACGTCCGACGCCGTTCGGCACTCTCACGCAACATACTCTCAATCCACTCAAAATCCTTGTTCTCAAGCGCATCCCTGGCCTGATCGAGCAACTGGTGCAGCCGCTCGATCTGACTCAGCATGGCCGAGCGATTGGCGATAAAAATATCTCTCCACATTTCCTCGGAACCTTGCGCGATCCTGGAAAAGTCTGCGAATCCCGCTCCCGCCATCTTGAAGTCAACGGTCGCATTCGGATCACGCGCAACCTGAAGCACGTACAGACTTGCCAGCCAGTGAGGCAAGTGACTGATTGCCGCCACCACCTCGTCATGCTGGGAGACATCCAGACGACTGATTCTCGCACCACAAGCCTGCCAGGCAGACTGAACAAATTCAATGGTCTGCGCGGAGTTCTCTTGAATCGGGCACAGAATCACGTTTCGATTTCGATACAGATCTGCGTATGCAGCCTCCGGACCAAACAGATGAGATCCAGCCATCGGATGCGCGGGCACAAACTGCCCAATACGCTGACCAAATGCAGCCCTGGCTGCACTGACTACATTACCTTTCGTGCTGCCACCATCGGTCACGATGACATCATCTGACAGATGATCCGCCAATTCCCTAAAAATTCCATCAAAGGCACATACCGGGGCTGCGACCATAATGAGGTCAGCCTCCTGCCCGGCCTGCCGAACAGTGGCGATCTCGTCAATAATCCCGAGCGACTGCGCTCTTTGCAAACTCTCCAGCCGTCTTCCGACACCGAGCACGCGATCGACAACACCGGCATTCCTGAGCGCCATGGCAAACGAACCGCCGATCAGACCGACACCGACCACGGCAAGTGTTTCAATGCGTACAGGTCCCGTCATGACCGCTCCTCATGAGCAAGGCTCAACACCTCCTGGAGCGCTTCTAGAAGTCGCGCATTCTCATGCTTGAGACCAATCGAGATCCTTAACCATTCAGGCAGACCATCAGAGGCGACCGGTCGCACGATAACGCCGCGCTTGAGTAATTCGTTGTTGATTCGAGCGGCGTCACCGACCTTGACAAGCACGAAGTTGGCATAACTTGGAACAAATTCGAGACCCATCGCCTCAAAGCCAGCCTGCAGTTGCTGCTTACCATCGGCATTGACCCGAAAACTCTCGGCAAGAAAGCCTTCATCCTGAAACGCAGCCATCGCTGCAACCTGTGCCAGCGTATTGACGTTAAAGGGCTGACGCACTCTGGCCAGCAATCCACTGAGTCCTGGCTGAGCCAGTGCGTAACCAACACGCAACCCAGCCAGACCATACGCTTTGGAAAAACTACGAGATACCACCAGATTCGCGTATTGCCGCACCAATGCCACGCTGTCAACACGAAGTTCGGCAGACAGGAACTCGTTGTAGGCCTCATCGAGCACCACGACCACACGCTCACCATGACGCTCAGTGACTTGACGCATGAAATCAGCAATCGACTCTCTGGTTAAAAACGTACCTGTCGGATTGTTCGGATTGGCGATAAATACCACCCGCGTGGTTTCATCAATTGCATCAAACATGCCGGCAAGATCGTGACCATAGTCCTTGGCCGGCACCATGTGATGCTGAGCACCGTGCGCCTGGGTGGTCAGGCGATAAACCACGAACGAATACTGCGAGTAAACCGCCGAACTGCTGCTGTCCAGCAAAGCCGTACCAACCATTTCCAGAATGTCGTTCGAGCCATTGCCCAGCGTGATCCAACCCGCCGGAACTTCGAGCCTGGTCGAAATAAGCTGTTTCAGGTCATAACCACCCGGATCCGGGTAGCGACCCAGACCGTTCAGTGTGTTTTCAATGGCCTTGCGAGCCGACGCCGGCATGCCCAGTGGATTCTCGTTGGATGCAAGCTTCACCACCGATTCCGGCTTCAGACCATGCTCACGGACCAGATCTTCGATCGGCTTGCCGGGAATATAGGGCTGTATTGCTGTGATGTGGGCTGGCGCGGCCAGTTCCCGTCTGGATTGACTCATGGCGTGTCGCTCATCAAAACGAATTTACTGTCTTGGAAACGATCCAAGAATCTTGAAGTAGGCACAGCGTTGACGTAGCAGCTCGAGTGCCCTGGCAACACCCGGATCCTTCTGGTGTCCTTCTACATCAACATAAAAATAGTATTCCCACTGCCCTGTGCGTGCTGGTCTGGACTCAAAGCGTGCCATGGACACACCGTTCTCGGCCAGGGGTGCAAGCATCTTGTAGACCGCGCCAGCTTCATTGGGAACAGCCAGTATGAGGCTGGTCATGTCCCTGCCGCTCGGCAAGGTCTCGATGCGCCCGATCGCCAAAAAGCGCGTTCGGTTCATCGGGTCATCCTGGATACCCTCTGAAACAATCGAAAGACCCCATGCACGAGCCGCAATGTCGCTGGCAATTGCAGCCACCGTCGGATCCGTTGCTGCTATACGGGCAGCCTCTGCGTTACTCGCCACGGGCTCTCTGGCCAAACCTGGCTGATTCATGCCAAGCCAGTGCTGGCACTGTGCCAGCGCCTGAGGGTGTGCGAGAACCCTCGTCACACCCTCGGTCGTGCCTGATCGGGTCAGCAGGCAGTGACGAATAAGAATCGAGTGTTCGCCCACAATCTTGAGCGGTGTGTTGAGCAGCAAATCCAGTGTGCGGTTAACAGCACCTTCAGTTGAGTTCTCCACTGGAACGATACCCACATCGGCACCACCCGCTTCGACCGTGCGGAATACCTCGTCGAAATTCGGACAGGATACGCCAGCAATGGAGCTGCCCATGAACTCGAACGCGGCCTGCTCAGAAAAAGAACCGGCTGGTCCCAGATAGGCAACCCGGATTTCCTGTTCCAGACCACGGCAGACAGAAATGATCTGCGACCAGATGGCCTCAATCGACTCGGTCGATATAGGCCCTGCATTGTTCTGCTGCAGAGTGCGGATCACCTGCGCTTCACGTTCGGGGCGAAACACCGGCCCCTTCTCGTGATGTGCATGCTTGACATCACCCACTGCCTGCGCTGTTCGAGCGCGCTCATTGATGAGTTCAAGAATCTTCCCATCGAGTGCGTCAATCTTTTGCCGCAAAGGCAGCAGTTTGGCCTGCAATTCTTTATCCATGGGTCTGCTCAAACACTTCAAGATAATCAATCAGGGACTTGACGCCTTGCATCGACATGGCGTTATAGATAGAGGCACGCATACCCCCAACGCTCTTGTGACCTTTGAGCTGCATCAGACCGTGTGCTTGCGCACCCTTGAGAAACTCAGCATCAAGTGCGCTGTCAGGCAGAAAAAATGGCACATTCATGCGCGAACGAAAGGCAGGATGCACCGGCAGCCTGTAAAAGTCCGAGCCATCAAAATAGTCATACAGCACGCGCGCCTTGGCTTTGTTTTGCTGTTCAATGGCTTGCAGCCCGCCTTGGGCTATGAGCCACTTGAAAACCAGTCCAGCAATATAGATAGCATAGGCCGGGGGGGTGTTGAAGCGCGACCGTTCAAGGGCGACGTTGGCGTAGTCAAACGCTGAAGGACAGATCGGCAACGCATGACCAATCAGCTCCCGACGCACAATCACCACAGTAACGCCAGCCGGTCCTGCGTTCTTCTGTGCACCCGCATAGATCATCCCGACTCGACTGAAATCCATGGGACGCGACAGGAAGTGAGAGGACGCGTCAACAACAAGCGGAACATCCGGCACACCCAGGTCACGCATGCCTTGAGCATCTGGCCAGTCCATGAACTCAACACCGCCGATGGTTTCGTTACTGCACAAATGCAGAAATGACGCATCAGCCCTCACCTTCCATTGATCCGCAGCCGGCACCCAGGTCAGAGCGTTCCAGTCACGTCCATTGTCCTGCCAGACCGAATCACTGCTGGCCGCCACGGCAACATCGCCATACTTGCGAGCTTCGCTGCAAGACTTCTTCGACCAGACTCCAGTCACCACATAATCTGCTTTACCTGCAGGGTTGCGACCGATCAGGTTCATGGGAACGATCGCATTTTCTGCTGTCGCCCCACCTTGCATGAACAGCACAGCAAACTCGTCGCCCACACCCAGCAATGTCCTCAGATCGTCTTCCGCTTCATCACAGATCTGGGTGAACTCGGGGCCCCTGTGACTCATCTCCATCACTGACATGCCACTGCCATGCCAATCGAGCATTTCCTGGGCAGCCTGTTCCAGAACGGTTTGAGGCAAAACAGACGGGCCAGCCGAAAAATTCCATGGACGTGCGGTCATGACTACTCTCCACTACCCTTTGTATCCTCGGGATTATGGCCCGATTCATCGACACCATCACTGACATCCGGCTGGGCTGCGGCATCTACAACATCCGCCGACTCGATCGCCCCATCCTCAGCCTCGTCAACATCGCTTTCGACCACCCGACGCACACCGGAAAGACGCGATCCATCATCGACGTTGATTAGCGTGACACCTTGCGTGGCACGTCCAAGCTCCCTGATCTCCGACACGCGGGTTCTGACCAGAACACCCCCTGTTGTGATCAGCATGATCTCGTCGCTCTGTTCAACCAGAACCGCACCGACAAGCTTGCCGTTTCGATCAGAGGACTGAATGGCAATCATGCCCTTTGTGCCACGCCCGTGGCGGGTGTACTCGCTGATCGGGGTTCGTTTGCCATAACCGTTCTCGGTCGCTGTGAGCACCGTGCGGGACTCGTCGCCCGCCACGATCATGGCAATCACTTCCTGACCGGCTTCCAGGGTCATGCCACGCACACCACGTGCATTGCGACCCATCGGACGTACATCGTTCTCGTCAAACCGGACTGCCTTGCCAGCATTCGAGAACAACATCACATCATGCTTGCCATCCGTGAGCTCGGCGCCAATCAGATAATCACCTTCATCAAGGCTGACAGCAATGATGCCGGCCTTTCTTGGATTGGAAAAATCAGACAGCGGCGTCTTCTTGACCGTACCGCGCGAAGTTGCCATGAATATGGTGTGTTCGTCGTCAAACGCCTTGATCGGCAGGACTACAGTGATCTTCTCACCATCGACGAGCGGGAACATATTCACAATCGGACGACCGCG
>CAZBIN010000006.1:18210-34528 GCA_964491995.1 uncultured Orrella sp. | reverse complement strand
CAGACCTTGAGCCAGTAAACCCGCCCATGATCCGAAAAACACAGCAGAAAATCGTGCGTATTGGCAATGAAAAGCTGATCGACCCAATCGTCTTCCTTGGTGGCTGTGGCCTGCTTTCCGCGACCGCCGCGACGCTGCGCGCGATATTCAGACAGGGGCTGACTTTTGATATAACCCGTGTGCGACAGCGTAACCACCATGTCAGCCGGTGTTATCAGATCTTCTGTATCAAGCTCGGTGGCGTTGTGCTCGATACTTGATCGACGAATGTCTTTTGTGCTGGTTGAAAACTCGGCCCGGATCACCTCAAGCTCCTCGGCGATGATCGCAGTGATTCGCTCGGGGCGTGCCAGAATATCCAGCAGATCAGAGATGGTGTCCATCACAGACCGATATTCATTTAGAACCTTGTCCTGCTCCAGACCTGTCAGGCGCTGCAGACGCATGTTCAGAATTTCCTGAGCCTGCACCTCACTGAGTCTGTACAGACCACTCGACTGAAGTCCGAACTCAGCCAGAAGCCCATCCGGTCGATAAGCTTCACGTCCACCAACCGCCTGACTGTCTGCGCGCGAAAGCATCTCACGCACCAGCGACGAGTCCCACATCTTGCTCATGAGGTCTTGACGTGCTACGACAGGCGTCGGAGCAGCCTTGATGATGGCAATGAAGTCATCAATATTGGCCAGAGCCACCGCGAGACCCTCCAGCACGTGGCCTCGCTCCCTTGCCTTACGCAGCTGAAATACCGTACGGCGTGTCACCACTTCCCGACGATGGAACAAGAAGTAGTCAACCATCTGCTTGAGGTTGAGCAACCTTGGCTGGCCGTCAACCAGTGCCACAAGGTTCATGCCAAACGTATCTTGCAGCTGAGTATTCTTGTACAGGTTGTTGAGCACTACCTCAGGCACTTCGCCGCGGCGCAACTCGATCACCAGGCGCATACCGTCCTTGTCGGACTCGTCGCGGATGTCAGATATACCCTCGATCTTTTTCTCATTGACCAGTTCGGCAATCCGCTCCTGCAAAGACTTCTTATTGACCTGATAAGGCAACTCATCAACCACAATAGACTGACGATTGCCTCGTTCCAGATCCTCGAAGTGCGTCTTTGCACGCATGATGACGCGACCCCGACCCGTACGATAGCCCTCGCGAACGCCGCTCATCCCATAGATGATGCCACCTGTCGGGAAGTCAGGCGCCTTGATCAGTTCGATCAGCTCGTCAATCGTGCAGTCAGGCGACCTGAGTGAGTGCAGACAGGCGTCGATCACCTCGCCCAGGTTATGGGGCGGAATATTTGTGGCCATACCAACCGCAATACCCGAACTCCCGTTGACCAGAAGATTAGGCAGCTTGGATGGCAACAGCAATGGCTCTTGTTCACTACCGTCATAGTTTGGTCCGAAGTCGACCGTCTCCTGATCAATGTCAGCGAGCAGTTCGTGAGCAATCTTTGACAGACGGATTTCGGTGTACCGCATGGCTGCAGCACTGTCTCCATCAATAGAGCCGAAGTTACCCTGCCCGTCGACGAGCATATAACGCAAGGAGAAGTCCTGCGCCATCCGCACGATCGTGTCGTAGACGGCCTGATCACCGTGAGGGTGATATTTACCGATCACGTCACCGACGATACGAGCGGATTTCTTGTAAGCGCGATTCCAGTCGTTATTGAGCTCGTGCATGGCAAACAGCACGCGCCTGTGCACTGGCTTGAGACCGTCCCGAACATCGGGTAGCGCCCGACCTACAATCACGCTCATGGCGTAATCGAGATAGCTGCGACGCATTTCGTCTTCGAGTGAAATCGGAAGTGTTTCCTTGGCGAAGGAATCCATATAGATCTGGCCCAAAAACTGAGTTGATCGACGACCCGTAGTACGGTGCCGAGCGGAACTGAACAAACGTTAGATTCTACACCCTCGACCCAAACTACCCCAGCGATTGAATTTTATGAACAACGGAGAGTCGCCAGGCTGATTTCTGAGGCTTGTCAAATACAGGTTTGTTGTCAAAACCCAACAAGAAATATCGGGAATCGACCAATTTTGCTGATTGCACCGCATACAGATGGTTACAAGGCTAGTAAAAGTTCGCAAATGGCTTAAGATTCATCTCAACACGCGGGAAACCCAGTGTGTCTTTCTTTTTAATCAGCTCTTAGCGTTGTTATACTGGCCCCGTTTTCTGAATTGCGGCGGGGGTTCGCTGCGAGTCATTTATCCAGCTTTAAGCTCAACGAGGAGAAACATGAACAAACCCTCCAAATACGCTCTGGCACTCGCTATTGCTGCTTTGACGGCGACGAGTGCGGCTTCCGCGCAAACCAACGACAACTGGCGTAACAACTTTGGTGATGTGTGGCGTAGCAACTTTGGCCTGTGCTGGCAAGACAACTTTTGGACACCAGCAACCGCTGATCCATCATGCGTTGACAAGAAGTCCGACCCTATTTCAAACAAGGTCGTCTTCAATGCTGACACATTCTTTGACTTTGACAAGTACAACCTGAAGCCGGAAGGCCGTCAGTTGCTTGATCAAGTTGCCCAGCAAGTCAACAACATCAACCTTGAGACCGTCATCGCAGTCGGTTATACCGACGGAATCGGTTCCGTTCAGTACAACCTCGGCTTGTCCGATCGTCGTGCTAACGCTGTGAAGACTTATCTGGTCTCCAAAGGTGTTCCTGCCAACCGTATTTACACGGAAGGCAAGGGCAAGGCTGATCCTATCGCTACCAACGCAACGGCCGAAGGTCGCGCCAAGAACCGTCGCGTCGAGATCGAAATCGTCGGTACGCGCAAGAACTAATTGCTCGCACCCGGTTCGGAAGAAAGACCTCCCTAGGGAGGTCTTTTTTTTGGTCAAAATGGAGTTCTGGGTTATCCGTGCGCTCATCGCGAGCTTCTGGGACAATATCGCTCAAGCAACCAAATCGGTATCGACATGGCCTCTACAGATCAATCCCCCCCCTCGAATCCGTCCAACGTCAGTCAGGCCGAGATTGACAAGTTCAGTGCACTGGCCTCTCGCTGGTGGGATCCAAACAGTGAATTCAAACCCTTGCATGCAATCAACCCATTACGTCTCGAATGGATAAAGTCCCTGATTGCGCAAGAGCTTGGCGAGGTAGAACCTGCCACATCGGTACTGTCGGGTCTGCGCTGTCTTGATGTCGGGTGTGGTGGAGGCATTCTTTCAGAGGCCATGGCGCGTGAAGGCGCCGAAGTGACAGGCATTGACCTTGCTCAGAAGTCTTTGACGGTCGCACGCCTGCACAGTCTTGAGTCTGGCGTTACCGTCAATTACCAGGCAATTGCCGTTGAAGAACTGGCAGACAAAGAACCCGGTCAGTACGATGTCGTGACCTGCATGGAAATGCTGGAACACGTGCCGGACCCAGGGTCCGTGATCAATGCTTGCGCAAAGCTCGTCAAACCTGATGGCTGGGTATTTTTCTCGACCATTAACAGAAACCCCAAGTCATTTCTGTTTGCCATTGTTGGTGCAGAGTACGTGCTAAACCTGCTACCACGTGGCACTCACCAATGGGATGCGTTCATCAAACCAAGCGAATTGTCGGGTGCAGCTCGCTCCAGCGGACTGGAAGTCAGGCAACTGAAAGGACTGACCTACAATCCCTTCACCGAGGTTTACCGGATAAGCACTGACACAACGGTAAATTACATGGTGGCAACAAAACGGACTGGATGAGATCAGGTATTACACCCGTAGATTAAAGGTATACTTAGCTTTCTTTAGGTAACCAATCTCAGGATGCTTTTGATCCACATGAAATCCAATTTACTGACTTACAAGGGATACCACGGCTCCATTGAACCATCGCTTCGCGACAAACATCTCAAAGGACGTGTGCTTTTTATTCACGAAGAAGTGTCCTACCAGGCCAAGACACTTGATGACATCCGTAGGGCGTTCGAGATCGCGATCGACGACTACCTGACACGCTGCCTCGCCACTGGCGCTCACCCGGAACGACCGTTTCGTGGCCAGTTCAATGTTCGAGTGAGCCCTGATCTTCACAAGTCTGCCGCTTTGCGGGCAGAACAGGAGAGAACTTCTCTGAACAACATCGTGGTGCACGCACTGCGAGCGTACCTCGATGATGTCACACTGATCTCACAACCTGCCAAACTGTCCCTCTCCTGACCGATACGCAAGACGGAGGGCCAACCAGCCCTTCGATTTTGCTCATGACCACACTCTTTCTGGACAGGCGGATTCGCGATGGCCCGCAAAGGCTTCTCACCCAGCGCTTCAACCGCACCCATTACAAATTGCGCTCTCGCCCCCCCACTGTGTCAGAATGCAAGCTTTCGACACTACGATGACCTGCAGGACAACCTCCATGACAACTCTGGTTCTTTTTGATTTCGACGGAACATTTGCCGACACCGCGCCAGACATGGCGAGTTCAGCCAACCGCCTGCGTTTGAAACGCGGACTTGAACCTTTGCCCACGGAGCGTCTGCGACCCTTTGTTTCCATGGGTGCACGCGGCATGATCAAAGCGTCCCTGGGATTCGATCCAGATCATCCAGAATTCGAGCAGGTCAAATCCGATTTTCTTCTCGACTACGAGGCCAACAGCACCGACCAGACTCGCC
Source organism: uncultured Orrella sp. (assembly GCA_964491995.1). Taxonomy (GTDB): domain Bacteria; phylum Pseudomonadota; class Gammaproteobacteria; order Burkholderiales; family Burkholderiaceae_B; genus Algicoccus. The sequence continues at coordinate 29,891 of CAZBIN010000006.1, read as the reverse complement.
TGTTTGACGGTATCCACGAGTTACTGGAGCAGATCCGCAGCGCTGGCATGCATTGGGGTATCGTCACCAACAAGGCCACAAAATACGCCTTACCTATCGTTCAATGGTTAAACCTTCCGGACTGTGCAGTACTGGTCTGTGGCGACACGACTCAGCACTCAAAACCACATCCCCTGCCGCTTGAACATGCCGCCAGACAAGTTGGATATGACCCTCGACATTGCATTTATGTGGGCGATGACCTGCGTGACATCCAGGCGGCCAAAGCGGCCCGGATGGCCTCAATCGCCGCTGCCTATGGCTATTGTGGGCTGGAACATCCGGTCCACACCTGGCAGGCTGACTACATTGTGCAACAAACCGATGAGATCTGGCCCGCTGTCATGCAGTTCACCCGGCGATAAACAGCGGATCACACGAGAAGAGCCAAATAAGTCAACCAAGGGAGAGGAATACCCGACAGGCATCCGCCGCCCTTCTCGCATCGAACTTGCATCAGGATTGCAACAACTGAAGGCGCGAAAGCCTCCAGGCAACAAACGCAGCCAAGGCTGCCTTGATCATATCACCAGGCACAAACACCAAGACGGCCATTGCAGCATTGCCCAGGGACATACCAGCCATGATGGCAAGCCAGGGAATGCCAACGGCGTACACCGCCAGGATGCCACCAAAGACACAAGCCATGAAATATCGCGCAAGTTGCAAGCCGTCTGATGCTTCCTGACGCCTTGTGGCAATTGCACCGATGATCAAGGCACCGATCACGAACCCCACCAGAAAACCACCGGTAGGTCCTGCGAGCACAGCCAGCCCACCCCGCCCACCGGGCAGGATCGGCAATCCCAGCACGGCCAGCCCGACATAAAGCAATACCGCCAGCGCACCAAGGCGGGGTCCAAGCACCAGACCCGCCAGCATCACACCCAGGGTTTGTAGAGTCACGGGTACGGGAATGACTGGCACAGGGATTGGCGGCACCAGTGCAAAAGCTGCGATCAGGGCAGCAAACAAAGAAACGTACACCAGGCCGCGTGTCGATTGAATAGAGGTCATCGTAAGTCCGTCAAACTGTCAGAAGTCACCGAAATGGTGTGCGAGTGTATCAATCTCCCATCCCTCTTGCATCGAGCGTCTGAGAGATTTCTTCAGCGCGCTGCAATGTACGCGCAAGCATTGGAACGAGCAAAGCATGCGGTCGCGCCTGTAAGCCTCGAGCCATTTGCGCCTGCCGGATTTCTTCCCATTGCTGTTTGAGAACAGGCAGAAAGCGAATTGTCATCCCAAAGGCAAGTGCGATCCTCGCCGGACGCACCCATCCGAGTCGACCCAGTGGCTCAAGAACGCGCTCGACCGTCGACATCATGTCAGTGACACGAGTCGTGCGCATCACCACCAGCGCCAGAAGAACCAACGCTATCAAGCGGGAAATCGTCACCACGGCTGCGGCAAGTCCTGCCGCCCATGCATTGTATCCGGCAAGCATGATCAGCATGATCAAGAACCATAGTACTGAGCCAGAGCCATCGCGCTGCGCTTGCGAACGCCCGAGCAACAGCCAAAGTGATGCACTCAACAAGGCACACGTGGCCAGCCAGGCAGGCTCACTGACCATGACCAGAAAAGAGCTCACCAACAGCAAAGCCAGTAGTTTTGCTCCAGCAGGCTGTGCCGCCAGAAGGCGGTATAGCCAAGTCCTTGAAGCCAGATCAGACGCGAAACTCTCAGGGCTCATTTCTGGGATCATCCATAGTGTTCAACATACCAGGGAACAACCTCGGAGGGCTGACCATCCATGACAATGCTCTGCTGTGCTATCACGAGCACCCGGTCAAACCCCTCAATCATGGGCAGATCATGGGTCAGAACGATCGCCGGCTGTTCAATCTCTTTGAGAATGGCGATCAAGCGGTTTCGATAGCGAAGATCAAGTTGTGTGGTGGGCTCATCAAGCACCAGCAAATCTGGCGTGGTGCTGAGTACCGTCGCCAGCGCGACAAGTTGTTTCTGCCCACCCGACAACGTGTGTACCGCCCGGTCAGCCAATGGCGCGATGCCCAGTCTCGCAAGCGTCTGGTCAATTCTCAGCTGCCGCTGTTGCGCATCCTTGATATGCCCCTTGAGCCCAAAATCCATATCTTCCCGTACTAAAGGAAAGACAATCTGGTTATCCGGATTCTGAAACAGAAATCCCACTTGCCGCCGCACCGCCTTGAGGCTGCTCTGGACATCACATCCATTAACCTTGACTTTGCCAGCATCCGGGGCAAGCAGACCGTTAATCAGTCTGGCGAAGCTGCTTTTGCCTGCGCCATTCGGACCGATGATTGCGACGCGGGACTGGGTCAGTTTGACATTCAGATCCCTTAGTATTTGCACTGAGCCGCGACTGAACTCGACGCCTTCGAACTCGACTAACATAGAGGGCGCTCGGGCATATTTGCCGGTACCACAGAACCTTTTTTTGAATGGAATGTCGAAGCTGCCATATGCAAAAAATCCAGAAAACTGACGCCCAGTGGCGAGATGAATTATCACCCGAAGCGTACTACGTGACGCGACAAAAGGGCACCGAGCGCGCATTCACAGGTCAGTTCTGGGATCACAGAGCTTGCGGCATCTATCGCTGTGTGTGCTGTTCGACGCCACTTTTTGCGTCCGACACCAAGTTTGATGCCGGGTGTGGCTGGCCCAGCTACTTTGCGCCCATCAATCCCGATCATGTCCGCGAAGAGCCGGATCACAGTCATGGAATGATTCGTACGGAGATACTGTGCAATGTCTGTGGCGCGCACCTTGGGCACGTTTTTCCTGACGGTCCTGCGCCTACGGGACTACGCTACTGCATCAACTCACTATCGCTGACGTTTGAGGCGATTGAGCCATGAAGAAATTTCTCTTTGATCTGTTTCCGCTGATTCTGTTCTTCATCGCCTATCGTGTCGCAGACATCTACGCCGCGACGGCTGTGGCGGTGGCTGCTGCGGTCGCCCAGATCGCCTACATCCGACTGACAGGCAAAAAAATTGAAGCCATGCACTGGATCAATTTTGCGGTCATCGTGCTGTTTGGTGGTGCAACGCTGTGGCTTCAGAATGACGCCTTTATCAAGTGGAAACCGACGGTGCTTTACTGGCTTTTCGGGGTGATTTTGCTAGGATCGCAGATGTTGTTCAACCGCAATCTGCTTCAAAAGCTCCTCGGTGACAAAGTCTCTCTGACCAGCAAAGGGTGGCGTGTCCTGAACATAAGCTGGTCACTTTTCTTTCTTGTGACGGGTTCGCTGAATCTCTTTGTGGCGTTTTCTGGATATTTCAGCGAAGCGGTGTGGGTGAATTTCAAGGTATTTGGCCTCATGGGACTCCTTGTTGTCTTCGTGATTGCGCAGTCGCTCTGGCTCGGAAAGCACATGATGGAAACACCAGAGACTCAGTCTGAGACCCATAAAACATGACTTTTGAAAGTAGCTCAAACAAATGACCAATCCTCATGAAATTCTGCTTCGCGAGCGCCTGAATGCGCTCGAGCCTGAATATCTCGAGATTATCGACCAGTCCCATCTGCACGCAGGGCATGCTGGCAATCAGACGGGTGCCAGCCATTTCGAGGCCAGCATTTCGTCCAGCCATTTTCAAGGAATGCCCAAAGTTGCTCAGCATCGGATGGTCTACGACCTCGTCAAAGACCTGATTCCCCACCCCATTCATGCACTCGCACTGAAACTGTCAGTCCCAACAAAAGGAAACAAATGAAACGCTTTGCAATGACACTTGCTGCGATCGCCATCGCCGCTCCGGTTTACGCTCAGAACGTTGCAGTGGTCAACGGCCAGCCAATTCCCCAGAAAACCTACGATCAGTTTATACAGTTGCTGGTGAGCCAGGGAGCGCCCGACACACCTATGCTGCGAGAGCAGGTTAAAGAGGAGATGATCAACCGTATCGTCATGGTACAAGCCGCTGAAAAGGCTGGTGTGACCAAAGATCCTGCCGTCGAGACCGAGCTTGAGTTGGTCCGTCAGGGCATCCTGGTTCGAGCTCTCATGACTGACTATCTGGCCAAGAATCCGATCACCCAGGAGAAGATCCGCAAGGAGTACGAGAAATTCAAGTCCGAGCAGGGTCAGGCCGTTGAGTTTCAGGTGCGCCACATTCTGGTAGAGGAAGAGTCCAAAGCCAATGACCTGATCAAGCAGATCAAGGACAAGAAGGCAAGCTTCGAAGATCTGGCCAAGGCACACTCAAAAGATCCTGGCAGTGCCGCCAATGGTGGTGACCTGGGCTGGGCGCAAGCAACCAATTATGTTGCGCCTTTTGCCGAAGCTGTAAAAAATACGCCCAAAGGAAAAATGGCAGACAAGCCCGTGCAAAGCCAGTTTGGATGGCACATTGTTGAAGTCATCGACGAAAGACCCGTTGAGTTTCCTTCATTCGACCAAGTGAGCGGGCAACTCGAAGAAATGATGCGCGAACAGGAACTGGCCAAGTTTCAGCAAAAGCTCAGAAGCGAAGCCAAAATCACCGACTGATCGAGTCTGAATGTCATCCTCCGTACTTCAAGTCATGGGGGATGACAATGAAAGATCAAACGGAGGCAGAAAAATCTCCTGAGGAGTTCTGCCCTTTCAGGTTTTTTCTGCGCCCAAAATGGCTTTGAGCGCCGACTCGTCAAGAATCGTCACCCCCAGCTGCTTTGCCTTCTCAAGCTTGGATCCAGCCTCCTCACCAGCAACCACATAGCTGGTTTTTTTAGAGACCGACCCAGTCACTTTAGCTCCAGCTGCAAGAATGGCCTGCGTGGCCTGTTCGCGCGTCCAGGTTGGCAAAGTCCCCGTCAACACGAATGTTTTTCCCGTCAGTTGGCCAGACGCGACAGCGGTTAGTGTTTGCGGCACCACGCCGTTGGCAAGCAGATCCGTCACAACATCACAGTTATGGGGCTCAGCAAAAAAGTGCCGTATCGATGTCGCCACAACCGGGCCCACGTCCGCAACCTCTAGCAACTCGCTTTCATTGGCTGTCATGATGGATTGAACCGACCCGAAATGCAGGGCCAGATCTCTGGCTGTTGTCTCCCCCACATGCCGGATACCCAGGGCAAATATAAATCTGGCAAGCGAGGGGTTTCGTGCAGCGTTAATCGCTTGCACCAGGTTTTGTGCTGACTTTTGACCCATGCGATCAAGCCCTTCAAGTTCAGCAGTGGTCAGCGTAAACAAATCTGCCATCGTCTTGACTCGCCCTCGGTCTACAAGCTGTTCAATCAGTTTGTCACCCAGACCATCAATATCAAGGGCGCGGCGTCCAACAGCGTGAATCAGGCTTTGTTTACGCTGCGCCTGACAAAACAGTCCGCCCGTGCATCGCGCAATTGCCTCGCCCTCGGGACGTTCAATCGCGGACCCACAGACCGGGCAGGCATTCACCATTACAAACCGCTGTGCGCTCTCGGGACGGCGTTCCAGCACCGGTCCCAGCACCTCGGGGATCACATCGCCCGCACGCCGAACAATGACCGTATCACCCACGCGAACATCCTTGCGAAGAATTTCATCTTCGTTGTGGAGGGTCGCATTGGTCACCGTAACGCCCCCCACAAAGACCGGTTCAAGACGTGCAACAGGTGTGATGGCACCCGTGCGGCCAACCTGCAATTGGATATCGAGCAGAGTGGTGGTGGCTTGCTGCGCTGGAAACTTATGCGCCAGCGCGAATCGGGGTGCCCGGGCCACGAAGCCAAGCACCTTCTGTGCAGCGAGCGAGTTGACTTTGTAGACCACGCCATCAATGTCGTAGGGCAAGGCATCACGCTTGGCACCGACTGCGCGATAGAACGCCAGCAACCCCGATGCACCCTGAGCACAATCGTGCTCAGACACGTTAACGGGCAAACCTAGCAAGGCAAACCAGTCGAGTATTTCACGATGTGTGTCAGGCAGATCCTGGCTCACCTCGCCCCAGCCATAAGCAAAAAATCTCAATGGGCGTCGCGCTGTGACTTTGGCATCAAGCTGCCTCAGACTGCCCGCAGCGGCATTGCGCGGGTTCACAAAGACTTTGTCACCTCGCTGCGCCTGGGCCTGATTCAGCTGATCAAAGTCCACATGATTCATGAAAACTTCACCGCGGACCTCCAGCACATCCGGAGCACCTTCTTTAAGGCGCAGCGGAATCGACTGGATCGTACGCACGTTGGCAGTGACGTCCTCACCCGTCTGACCGTCCCCACGCGTAGCCGCCTGCACGAGCCAACCTTTTTCATAGCGCAAGTTGATTGCCAGACCATCGAGTTTGAGTTCACAAAAATATTCAACTTGCCGATCTGGCTCAACCATGCCTGCCTGGCGCAAGGTATCTGTGAGCCTGCGATCAAAGGCCACAACTTCATCATCTTCGAAAGCGTTACCCAGGGACAGCATCGAAACTTTATGGGTGACAGCGGAAAACGTGGCGCTCGGACTTGCCCCCACTCTCTGAGTCGGGGAGTCGCTGGAAATCAGCTCAGGATGACGGGCCTCGAGATCCTGTAGTTCACGCATCAAAGCGTCATACTCGTCATCTGTGACGATAGGCGCGTCCAGAACGTAATAGGCGTGATTATGCTGATCAAGCAAAGCACGTAGCAAACGCACACGTGCCACTTCCTGCGGGAGCGTCATCAAAACTTTCCAGTCAAAACCAAAATCACACAACAGTCTCAGGCAAAAACCTTGCGCGCCCTCTCGCTGCCAGCTTGAAGCCCCGCTGCGTCGAGCTGGCCGTAGAGTTCCTGCAAACGCTCATCGATCGCATGCTCGGCCCCAGGTGCGAGTGGTCGCCCCTGGTCGTCAACCATCGTCGCACGGACCCGGCGCGCCAACTCCGCACCCACCTCCATCATCCTGGCAAACGAGGCTTCGCTTGCAGGACTGCGCGGAACATCAAGCAGCAAGCTGAGCTTGTCAGTCTCGGATCCGGGTTCAAACGGGTTGCCATCAAAACGCGCCAGCGTAAAGCAACTCAAACCATGTTCGCCTATCCAGGCAAGCTCACCCTGATTTTCGACAAACCCCATGCCAATCGCACAGTTGACCAGGTCATCCGCATCACGCGGGCTCTCGAGTAACAAGTTCAGACCCACTTGCATATCCAGCGTCGCACAGGTGCTGTCGAGCTCGACCGCCTTGGCCAGCACATCACTCTGGTCACGGCCCTCGACGCGCGCCTCGAATTCCTCGGCCAGGGCCGACGCGTTAGCCCAGATCTGCGACCATTCAATCGCTGAAATCGGTCCGCCACGATTGGCTAGAAGAACCGCCAGATGAAGCCCCATATACTCTTGAGCGGGATCGATGTGCGTGTTGAGCACGCCGTCACTGGATTGCACGAACAGACGCACCGGCCTGCGCCCCAATGTCTGCACACCGCGCAGAATCTTGAGCAACTGTTCACCCGGTTTTGGGGCAGAAAAAACCAGCTCGATCACTTCTTCAATCACAGGATCCGGTTCCACGATGGGCAGATCTGCCTGTAAAGACTGATGATCCTGATCCATCTCACCGGTATTCATTCTTTGCCCGGAGCCTTGTTGCAAGCCGAGATGCCCGAGCCCTGGTTCGCGACGGCTAGAACTCTGGGTTGCCTGGCCAAGCAAAGCATCGTCCTCGACCACTGACATCTGCTTTTGCATCCTCTTGCTGATTCGACGATCTTGCCACCAGTTATAGGCAACCACGGCCAGGATGATCACGACACCCAGGACGATCAAGCTGATTTGTAATTCACTCACGCAGTTCTCCCGTCAGGCCACGTCAGCAGCAAGTTGCAATGCCGACTCAATATCGACCGCCACAATACGCGAAACACCTTGCTCCTGCATTGTCACCCCAATCAGATGCTTGGCCATCTGCATGGCAATCTTGTTATGGGAAATAAACAGAAACTGCGTCTGATCACTCATTCCACTCACCAGGTTAGCGTATCGCTCCGTATTGGCGTCATCCAGAGGCGCATCGACCTCATCAAGCAGACAGAACGGAGCGGGATTCAATTTGAACAGCGCAAATACTAGCGCGGTTGCCGTCAATGCCTTTTCACCCCCGGACAGAAGGTGAATCGTTGTATTTCTTTTGCCGGGAGGCTGGGCCATGACCTGCACTCCCGAATCAAGAATCTGGTCTCCCGTCATGACCAGCCTCGCATCGCCGCCCCCGAACAGAAGGGGGAAAAGCTCTCCAAAATGGCGGTTCACTTCGTCAAACGTTGTTTGAAGCAAATCACGGGTTTCGCGATCAATCTTGCGTATTGCATCTTCAAGCGTTTCAATCGCACTATTAAGATCATCAAACTGAGACTGCAGAAACCTGGCTCTTTGCTCGGCTGCGGACAACTCCTCAAGGGCTGCGAGGTTCACCGGACCAAGCGCCTCCATCTCACGGTTACCTCGCTGAACTTCCGATTGCAGCCATGAGGGCTTTTTCCAGTTCTCGGGCTGCGTCTCAATATGAGCGAGCACAGCCTGCCGGTTCACCTTATGCTCCTGGATCTGCTCAGCATACTGCTCTGCCGACAAGCGAGCCGCCTGCTCCTGCAACTGCAGCTCCATGATCGAATCCCGCTGCGGTTGCATCGAACGCTCAAGCCGCATACGTTGCTCATCCGCCTCACGCATCTGTGTGGACAAAGCTTCCATTTCGTTTCTGAATCGGGTCAGAACCGCCTCACGCTGCGCACGCATCTCCAAAGCCTGCTGCAAGCCCTCACGCGCAATTTCGGCATCCAGGGCCTTGCCCTCTGAAGCGAGCGATTCGAACTCTTTGTCCGCCCTGGCATTTTGCTCTGTCGCCAGACTCAGATTCCGTTCAAGCTCCGCGATTCGAGCCTGGGTCGTACGTTGGGCAAACATGGCCTCCTGCTGCCGTCGATCTGTCTGACGGACTTTTTCCTGCATCTGGCGCGCCAGCCCGGACAAAGCATCGCAACGTTGCTCAAGCTCACTGTAGACGGTCTGCTGCCGGGCGAGTTCCTCATCAATCGCATAGAAGGACTGCTCGATCTGCTCGGACTCATCGCCTGCTGCCTGAATCTGGGCCTTGATCTCTTCCAGATCCTGGTCTATTCGTCCCGCACGAGACTGACTTTGCAACATTTCCTGCTCGATCCTGCTGCTCGCGATCTGCAAGCTGTGCACGCGCTGTGTCAGCTCCGAAACCCGCTGTCTCGCGGGTGCGACGGCCTGCGAGGCCTGCTGCCACTGGCTTTCTGCCCGCACCGCAGTGCTGTGCAACTGTTGAGCGATCAGGTGCTGCGCCCGAACCTCACGCTGCAAGTTCTCAATCTCCTGCTGCCGCGCCAACATCCCCGCCTGCTCGGACTCGGCTGCATAAAACCGGATACTGTTGGCATCGACCTGATGCCCCGCCTGCACGATCCAGAAACCGCCCGCCGGCAACTGATTGCGCGTCTGCACGGCAGCCGCAACGCTCTGTGCTACAAACGCGTTACCCAGCCATGCCTCGAGCAGAACCTTCAAGGATGGATCGCTGGTTTGCACCTGACTGGCCAGCGTGGTCATCCCATCGTGAGCTGGTGCAAGTGGTTTGACACCTGGCATCTGAAAGAATGCCAATCGCGCCGGAGGCGGGTTGGCCTCAAAGCCTCGGATCCAGTCCAGAGAGGACACTTGCAGACCGTTGAGACGGTCCTGCAACACAGCTTCAACCGCGTTCTCCCAACCTGAGCTGACCTGGAGCTTTTGCAGCAAACGGGGCAATTCGCCCAGTTCGTGCGACTTGATCCACGGCTCAAGTGTTCCAGATGCCTGCACCTCTTCTTGCAACCGCACCAAAGCTGATAGCCTCGCCTCGAGCTTTGCGAGCACCTGAGCCTGCTCCTGGGCCTGCCGCTGACTTTGACTCCTGTGCTCGTCAACCTGGGGAAGTCGGTCCTCCAGATCAAGCAATATGGCCTGCGCCTCTTCAAGCTGCACCTGTGCTGCCTCGCAATCGCCGACCAGTCGCTCGGCTTCCCGGGCATCAGGTTGTTCGATCGCAGCGCGCTCCTGCGCCAGCCGCACCCGCCGCTGTTCAAACCCGTCAAGCTGACGCTGTACATCACCGCGCCGCTGGGCAGTCAACGCAAGTTTTTGTTCAAGACGTGTCACTTCCACACGCATCTCATCTCGACGCGCACCCGCATCCAGAACGCTTTGCTCGACATCCGGCAACTGTGCCAAAGCATCCTGCGCGAGCGCCTGAGCCTCTTGCATCTCGATTTCCCGTGTCTGCAGCGCCTCATGCTCGATCTCGATCTGTTCGGTGCAGTGGGCGATTTGCTCGCGCCACTGTTCCATCTGCAGACGCAGCTGCTGCTGGCGCGATTCGATGCGCTGGCGGGTGTCTGCCACGTGCCTGATCTGTGCCTCAAGACTACTGACCTCGGCATTCACTTCATAAAGCGAACCCTGGGCCTTATGCACTGCATCGCTCGCGTCATAATGTGCCTGACGACGTCGCTCGAGTTCAGCCTCGGCACTGCGCAGCGCTGCTGTGGATTCTTCGAGTGCGGTCTGAGCCTGCTCGATTCTTTGCGCCAGACGCTGCCTGTCCTCATGGGAGGCCTGCTCACGCAAGCACCACAGCGCGTGAAGTTTATTCTGCACGTCCTCCTGGATTTCACGATAACGGGCAGCAACCTGCGCCTGGGCTTGCAGACGATTCTGCTGGACGGAGAGTTCTCGCAGAATATCCTCGACCCGAACCAGATTCTCGCGGGTGTCATGGAGCCGGTTTTCTGTTTCACGACGGCGTTCCTTGTAGCGTGACACGCCCGCAGCCTCTTCGAGGTAGACCCGCAGTTCTTCGGGGCGCGCCTCAAGCAGACGATTGATCATGCCCTGCCCGATGATGGCGTACCCTCGTGTTCCCAGACCTGTGCCGAGAAATATATCATGCACGTCTCTGCGCCGGACATGCTGGTTATTGATAAAGTAACTGCTCGTGCCATCCCGGGTCAGAACCCGTCTGACAGATATCTCGCTGTAGGTCCCCCATTGACCGGCAGCACGCCCGTCACTGTTGTCAAACACCAGTTCAACTGAAGCACGTCCGGCCGGCTTGCGATCACCCGATCCGCTAAAAATAACGTCCTGCATCGATTCGCCACGCAATTCCGTGGCACGTGTTTCACCCAGGACCCAACGGGCCGCATCAATGATGTTGGATTTCCCGCAACCGTTCGGACCCACCACGCCAACGAGCTGACTCGGCGTGGGGATCACGGTGGGATCGGCAAACGACTTGAAACCAGCGAGTTTGATTTGGGTCAGGCGCACGGAGCTAACTGTTGCGAGAGTGTCTCATTCTGAAATGATACCCCACGCAGTTGCAGCTCAACGGCTATACTCGAGCGCGGTTTCTCTCGGGGCATGTCACTTGAACAAAGGCTTCTATTTGGTGATGGCAGCGCAGGCGCTGTCTTCGTTGGCAGACAATGCGCTGTTTATTGCTGCCATTGCTCTGATTCAGCAACTTGAGGGCCCCGACTGGATGGCGCCCATGATGAAGTGGTGGTTTGCCGCCACTTATGTTCTGCTGTCGGCCTTCGTCGGAGCCATTGCAGACAGCTACCCAAAGGGTCGTGTCATGTTTGCGACCAATGCGCTGAAAACCGTTGGTTGTCTGCTGATGTTCTGGTACGCCATTT
>CAZBIN010000006.1:7962-18200 GCA_964491995.1 uncultured Orrella sp. | reverse complement strand
CGGGCTTTCCGCTACGGGTCAGACTTATCTGGTGTGTTTTGCGTTTGCGCTGGTTGGTGTTGGCGCAGCAGCCTATTCTCCCGCCAAGTACGGAATTGTCACTGAGATGCTGCCACCGCTGGATCTGGTCAAAGGCAATAGCTGGATAGAAGGCCTGACCGTGGTGTCGATCATCCTGGGTACAGTGCTGGGCGGAGTCCTGATTTCTCCGGCAGTATCAAATTGGCTGCTGCAGCATGACGCGATTCGTCACATTGTCCACACACCGGCAGAAGCCGCGATTCTCTGCATTGCACTTGTTTACGTTCTGGCTGCTGTCTGCAACCTGTTGATTCCCAGAACCGGTGTGCAATACCCAAGACAGCAGAAGAACCCTATCAAACTTGTTCGTTCATTCTGGGGTTATGTCCGCATACTGTGGCGTGACCGTATCGGACAGATTTCCCTTGCGGTGACCACCCTGTTCTGGGGCGCCGGCGCGACACTTCAACTCATCGTCATCGAATGGGGCGCGAGCCACCTTGGGTATCGACTGGACCAAGCCTCGATCCTGATGGGGGTGACCGCATTTGGCACAATATTTGGTGCGATTCTGGCCAGCCGAGTTCCATTACCCAAGGCACTTTCAGTGCTTCCGGTCGGTGTCATCATGGGTGTCGTGGTCTTGCTCATGCCTCTGGTTCATGAGACTTGGGAGGTTTATGGTCTTTTGCTGATCATTGGTGGAGCCTCCGGGTACTTTGTGGTGCCTATGAACGCGCTGCTGCAGCATCGTGGTCATCTTCTACTATCGGCCGGTCATTCAATTGCTGTGCAGAACTTCAATGAGCAAATCAACATCATGCTCATGGTCGCGGTTTATACCTTGTTGCTTTGGCTGAATCTGCCCATCAACGTCATCATTGTGATTTTCGGATTGCTGGTCGCTGTTCTCATGATCCTGATCATGCGCTGGAAACGCAGCAACTTGCGCGCCAATCCTAAGCTACTCGACGAGATTGGACGCCACGGCCACGGCACAGCACTCTGACCCAACCGGTCTTGCGCTATCTTTTAAGCAGTGCCGCAACACGCTTGAGATCCTGCCAGGCCAGTCGTTTGTCGACTGGCTTTCTGAGCAGATACGCTGGATGGTAAGTCACGACGAGGGGAACCTGAGTGTGACCCATCCTGAACTGATGGTTTTGCTCACGCAAGCTCATCAGACTGACATCAGACCCCAGCAAAGTCTGGGATGCAAAACGCCCGAGGGCCAGGATGACTGACGGTGCCACCAACTCGATCTGACGCTTCAGGTAGGGAAGGCAAGCCGCCATCTCGTCCTCTCGCGGACTTCGGTTGGCGGGCGGCCGACATTTGACTGCATTGGTGATGTAGACATTATCGGAGCGATTGCAACCAATAGCGGCCAACATATTGTCCAGCAACTCACCCGAAGGCCCCACAAAAGGCTGGCCTTGCAGGTCCTCCTGCTCGCCCGGCGCCTCCCCGATGACCATCAGAACGGGTTTGCTGGTCCGCATGGATGAGTCTGGCCCAGACGCTTCGTCAGCGCCTGTGGCTTGCTCCATGGAGTGCAAAACGCCCTGTCCGACCACGGCATGCTGTCGCTTGCCACACAGTGCACAAGCCTGGCAGGACTGAATCCTCCGGGAGAGTGCATCAAAATCGAGCGTCGCGATATCTGAAGTGCTGCCATCCAGAGTCCGGGGATCCGCTTTCTGCTGATACGCCTGGGTAATCGTCGCATCTGCCGAAATACCAGTTCCTGAACCTTCCGGTGTATCTTGAAGACTGCCTTGTCCAGGGACTGACGAGGTCATCAAAGGATCAACAACATGTGCCCGGGCAGGTACTGAGGATGTCTCAGCCACAATCCAGGGAACCTGGACCCCCATCGCATGTAACGCTGCATGTTGCAGGAATGGCAAGCGGATAGCGCGCGCGCCAGGTGCTCGCTCAGCCATGATTTGACGACTCGCCATGCAGACTCCGGGCCATCACCCAGGCATCTTCCCGCTCGCCCCTGGCTGCGGGGTAGTAAGAACGCCGCGTTCCGATCTGCTCAAAGCCCTGACTGCGGTAAAAGCTGATCGCATGTTTGTTCGAAGGTCTGACTTCAAGCAATACCCGTATCCCACCAGACTGACGCCCTAGCAGGTAGACCTGCTCGAGCAACTGGGTGCCAAGCCCCTGGCGTCGAGCCTGAGGCTCGACCGCAATAACCAGCAAATGCACCTCATCGGGTGAGACCATCGCCACACAAAAGCCTTTGAGCAAGCCAGACTGACGCAGCACCCAGGCTGGGTAGCCTGCTTCAAGTGCATCTGAAAAGTGTCGCTCACTCCAGGGAAATGCCTGGCTCTGACGCTCAAGCTCCACAACCTCTGCAAGATCAGTACGGCTCATCGGCAGCAACAAGGCCTGCTCGGGTGATGCAACCTGTGGATTGCCACCTTTTCCGCTGGCACGCTCGGCGGTTGTGAAAGCCACTTTGTCACGCAGGTACAGTGGCAACGCATACTCCGGAAGCACATATCTCCCCAGACGCCAAAGTTTCCAGCCTACTCTGGCAATGTCGGCAACCCGGGCGATGGAATATGCCGATGGGTCCTCTGAGGATTCGTTCAAGCAGTGCTCCGGTGAGCGCTCTGTCATGAATGTCACTCTCAAGGCTGAACTGACCTTGGCGAACGCGGCACGAACCTCAGCGGGTACCAGCAAATCCCACCCTTGGCCCGCAAGCGTCACCACTTGTGACCCGGCGTTCGCACCAAGCCAGTAAGGCAACCGTTCAGTTACAAATTGCAGACAATCCTCGGACCTTATCAAAACCGGTGACTGCAACTCGAACTCGGTCAAATCCGGGTGCCGACCATACGCCGCAAGATACATCTCCTGCATGCGTGCATCGAGCGCCACCAGTCTGACACCCGCATGAGCGGATTCGGGCAGACCAGCCGCAAGGGCTGGCAGCGCGCCAACAGGTACGACGGGAACCCCAAGCGCATACCCCATACCCTGCGCCACACTGCATCCCAGCCGCACACCCGTAAACGCGCCTGGACCCTGATCAAACGCAACGGCTTGAATCTGAGCGCGGCTGACCCCCGCCTGAGCTATGACCTCATCGACCAGAGGCAGTACACTTTGAGCGTGTCCGGACACCCCACTGACCTCTCGAAACACAAGCATTTCGAAAGGTTCGTGATGGCTATAAATGGCAACTCCGCATGTCGTACCGGAGGTTTCAAGGGCTAGAATGGGTTGCATGTATGAATTGTATTCAACTCCGGTCCGTCATAGTGAATTGCGGTAATGATCTTAGCGGACAAGTTGCGGATGAACCTTTCAGTCGCCGCCCAGTCATAAAAGCTGTTCTCTCATTTGTTTGGTCATCAGAAGGTTCACAGACTCTTTGGCCAAACTGACAAGAGAATGACTGACTGATTTCTCACCTGACCTTTGACTGTCACTCTGCCTATCTCTTTGATTCTGCCCATCCATATGATGACGACAAGCAATCGTGCACAAACTGGTAATACCCGCAGAAAGATTCTGGTTGTTGACGACGACTCGCGGCTACGCGATCTGCTGCGACGATACCTGACCGAACAGGGATTTCAGGTCGAGGTAGCCCAAGACAGCATCGACATGTCGATGCTTCGTCAAAAAGAGAGTTTTGATCTGATCGTGCTGGATGTGATGATGCCTGGAGAGGACGGCCTGAGCATCTGTCGCCGGCTCCGGTCAGCCAAGGACGAAACGCCCGTCATCATGCTGACCGCGAAAGCTGAAGACGTCGACCGGATTCTAGGCCTCGAGCTCGGTGCGGACGACTACATTTCCAAGCCATTCAACCCGCGTGAGTTACTGGCGCGTATCAACGCGGTTTTGCGTCGCAAGCGCCCCGAGGAGCACCCCGCCGGACCCAGCCACGATACGGAGGTAGTCCGGTTTGGACCCTTCCGCCTGAACCTGGCCAAACGCACGCTGACCAGCAAAGGTGTGGATGTTCCGATCACCAGTGGCGAGTTTGCGTTGCTCAAGGTGCTCGTACGTCACGCCAAAGTGCCCCTTTCGCGTGATCGGCTCATGGAAATGGCCAGAGGCAGGGAGTATGAAGCATTTGACCGCAGCCTTGATGTCCAGATTTCCAGGTTGCGCAAGCTGATCGAACCCAACCCCGGCAAGCCCCTGTATATTCAGACGGTCTGGGGACTCGGATACGTGTTTGTGCCAGATGGCGAAACCTGAACTTCCGCTAGGCCTGTTTGCCCGGACCTTTCTGCTACTGGCATTGTTGATGCTGGCAAGTCTCGGGGCATGGATTCATGTTCTGTTCACGCTTGACTCAGAGCCTCAGGCCGAACGTACAGCAACACACCTGATCAATGCAGCCACCCTGACCCGCAGTCTGTTGCTGCTTCCTGAGCACAACATGGCCGACCTGATCGAAACTGCGATGAAGCATCAGGATGGACTCGACCTCATGCGAAGTCGTCCGGTTGATGTGCTCAGCGAGTTGCCCCAAACCGAGTACTGGGCAGGGATCTCGGACCAGGTCCGGCGCGCGCTCGGACCACAGACACAGCTTTTACGCTCTTCCCTGGATGAATCCCTGGTCTGGATCAGCCTGTCAGTCGAGAATCAGGTTTACTGGCTTGGACTGGATATTGATCGCTCAAAGCCGGTAACTGGTGTGGAGTGGTTTAGCTGGATGATTGCAGCCGCCCTGCTCTCTCTGGTGGGTGCCGCCGTTGCCGTTGGCTACATGAACCGACCACTGGCGCGACTGGCCAGAGCCGCACAGCAAGTCTCCAGAGGAGAGGCGCCAGAGCCCTTGCCTGAGCAAGGAGCACTGGAAATCAGAGAGTTGAACGCGAGCTTCAACCGCATGGTTTCCGAGCTCAGACTTGCTGAGAATGATCGCAATCTGATGCTGGCGGGCATTTCACATGATCTGAGAACACCACTGGCCAGGATGCGGCTTGAAATCGAGATGAGCCCCATCAGCGATGAGCAGCGTCAAGCGATAGACCAGGATCTGTCGCAGGTCGACCGAACCATTGGACAGTTGCTCGAGTACGCCAGACCGGCTCGCAAGCCTCCGAACCGGCCGCTCAATGTGACCGAGGTCATTAGCGAACTGGTGGACCAGGAGCGCCCCCGCTTCGAACAGGCCGGTGGGCGTCTTGAGTTCGGATCAACGGCCAACAGCTACTGCCTGATAGACCGACATGATCTCAGTCGCTGCTTGATCAATCTGCTAGAGAATGCCAGGCGCTACGGGATCCGGGATCAACAGCCACCCGATGTCCAGATTCTGATTCTGTCCCGAGCGGACAGGCTGCTGATTGATGTTTGCGATCGGGGTCCCGGCATTTCTCCCAAAGATATCCCACGAGTCATGCGACCATTCTCCAGGGGCGAGGCGGCCCGCACCGGTGGTTCCGGCGCCGGACTCGGTCTTTCTATCGTAGACCGACTTCTCAGTCGGGTGGGCGGCAGCCTGCGCCTGCTGCCACGCGAGGGAGGAGGATTGACAGCGAGAATGGACTTACCTAAAAGCAAACGTCGCCGCAACAATGGTAACCAGGCGACCTGAGGGAGTCATCCCGCCTGTTGTGGATCATTGGGGCCGGGTTGGGGGATATTTGTTGCAAGCAAGGCAATCGCGGTGACTGCAATGCCTTCACGCCGCCCGATATGACCCAGATCCTCATTGGTTTTCCCCTTGATGTTGACCCGGCCAGGATCAATCTTCAGGTCTGACGCAATGTTGGCAACCATCTGAGGTGCATGAGGAGCAATCTTCGGGGCTTGCGCGTGAATCGTGGCATCAACGTTGACAACTATCCATCCGTGTCTCCAGACAAGCGCGACCGCTTCGCGCAGTAGCACCCTGCTGTCGACCCCCTTGAGATTTGGATCGGTATCCGGGAAATGCCTACCGATGTCCCCAAGCCCTGCAGCGCCCAGAATCGCATCTGTCAATGCATGCAAGAGCGCATCGGCATCTGAGTGTCCTTTGAGACCATGCGTATGCGGAATATGCACACCACCAAGAATGAGCGGTCGATCCGCAACCAGGGCATGCACATCGAACCCTTGGCCAACCCTGAAATCCAATGGACTCATTTTAGAAACCTCTCGATCTGTTCGAAATCTTCAGGCCAGGTAACCTTGAAATTGGCCTGTGATCCCTTCACCAGCAAAGGATACCCGCCGGCCCACTCAATCGCACTGGCCTCATCCGTCACTTCATAGCCAGCAGCCAAGGCAACGTTGAGCGCATGCACAAGCTCGCCGGCACGAAACATCTGTGGTGTCTGTGCAAGCCAGACCCTTTCTCTGGGAACCGTGCGCTCAGTCATGACACATGAGTCCCTGACAGGAACCGCCTGTGCAAGCTTGACTGTATCGGTGGCTGGCATGGCGAGCAATCCGCCCGAGCCATGTTTCAGACAAGTCTCGATGAGAAGTTGCAGCTGCTCAAGGGGCAATCCTGGTCGGGCCGCATCGTGGACCAGCACCCAGTCCTCCAGCAACACCTCTGTCTGGTCAATAAGCATCTCGAGGGTGCGCAACACTGTCAGGGCTCTCGACGGACCTGCAGTGGGGCAAATCGAGACTCGCTCCAGCCCCGCCAGCGCATCACCCGCAAGCCCATCATCAGACTGCACGCCAACAAATACCCGGCGCAAGGCCGGCTCAGCCAGCAAAGCCTGCACGCTCCAGCGCAACATGCTGACACCTTGGATTGACCGGTACTGCTTGGGCAATGGCTGGCGCCGAGAGCTCAGGTCAGGCTCTGTGTTTGCTCTCTGACCCACGCCACCGGCAGGCACAATCGCGATAAGTCTGGGTTTGGATGGGATTGTCATTGAGTGATTTTATAATCACGCTTTCGTTGAAGTCATCTTCCATGCCAATTGCTGACAAATCCAAGCCCCCTACACTGCTGTCGCGTCTAAAGCCCGGGCAGCGATTGAGCATTGCCAGTCCGCCGGGGTCGGGCGATGCTTGGTTGCTGGCAGACCTTGCACGACAGAGCAAGCAGACCATGGTCATCATGACGGCCGAGCCGCTGGAGGCACAACGACTGGCTCAGGAAATCGCACTGATTGAGCCCGATCTCAAAGTGCGGATGCTACCGGACTGGGAGACTTTGCCCTACGACAGCTTCTCGCCTCACCAGGATCTCGTCTCCGAGCGGCTCAGAACGCTGCACGCGTTGATGCACGGCGAGGTTGATGTCTTGACCGTGCCCGTCACAACAGTCCAGTATCGACTCGCACCGCCTTCCTTTCTTGCCGCTTATACGTTTTCATTCCGGCATAAAGAGAAACTGAATGAAGCCGCACTCCGTGCACAACTGGTTCTGGCCAACTACGCTCATGTGACCCAGGTCACGGCGCCTGGAGAGTTCAGTATTCGTGGCGGACTGATCGATCTGTTTCCGATGGGGTCGGCTCTGCCCTACAGGCTTGATCTGTTCGACGACGAAATCGAGTCGATCCGAGCGTTTGATGTCGATACCCAGCGCAGCCTTTATCCTGTTGCCGAGGTGCAGTTGCTACCCGGTCGCGAGTTTCCGATGGATGAGGAGGCCCGCAACCAGTTCCGTTCCCGCTTCAGGGAAATATTTGAAGGCGACCCCTCCAGAGCACTGCCCTACCGTGATATCGGCAACGGGATCGCATTTGCTGGCATTGAGTATTACCTCCCACTGTTCTACGAACAGACCGCAACACTGTTCGACTATCTGCCTGATGACAGCCTTGTCGTGATGCATGGCACGCTTGAAGCCAGTATGCAGAGGTTCATGGCGGACACGTTAAGCCGCTACCAGTTTCTCAAGAGCGATCGGGAACGTCCAATCCTGGCGCCTGAAGCCCTGTTTCTCAAGGCCGATACCGTATTCGAGTATCTGCAACCATTTGCCCGCCTGTCTCTGA
Source organism: uncultured Orrella sp. (assembly GCA_964491995.1). Lineage (GTDB taxonomy): Bacteria > Pseudomonadota > Gammaproteobacteria > Burkholderiales > Burkholderiaceae_B > Algicoccus. The sequence goes on along the minus strand of CAZBIN010000006.1, from coordinate 10,239 downwards.
GTGCAGACAAGGCCAACGAGGATTATGCGCCGGCACCTCAGGTAGCGGTCAGCCGCAAGGCGGAAGACCCACTCGCAAAACTTCGAGCGCTGTTAGCGTCATCAGGTCACCACAAGGTCCTGTTGTGTGCCGACTCCCACGGTCGGCGAGAAACCATCGCACAGATGCTGGCAGAGCACGACATCCGCCCTGATTCATCATTGGAGTCACTGAGCCAGGCGCGTGAAACCTCATGTCAGTTCGCCGTGCTGGTTGCACCTTTTACGGCTGGATTTGTCAGCCTTGCTGACGACCTGACCATTCTGACAGAGAACGACCTCTACCCCGGACATGCGTCTTCAACCCGCCGGATCGGTCGTGACAAAGGTCGCGGATCCGATGTCGAGGCGATGATCCGGGACCTTGCAGAGCTTAAAGAAGGGGATCCGATTGTCCATGTACAGCACGGAATCGGACGTTATCTTGGCTTGATCAACATGGATCTGGGGGACGGCATGATGGAGTTTCTCCATCTCGAGTACGCCGGTCACAGCAAGCTCTATGTACCCGTCTCTCAACTCCATGTCATTGCACGCTACAGCGGCGCTGACCCAGAGGCAGCACCGCTACATCAACTTGGCTCCGGACAATGGGACAAAGCACGTCGCAAGGCTGCAAAGCAGGTGCGCGATACCGCCGCCGAGTTGCTTGATCTCTATGCCAAACGTGCAGCGCGCGCCGGTCATGCCTTCAAGTTGCCAATGGGTGACTACGAAATTTTTGCCGAAGGCTTCGGATTTGAAGAGACGGCGGACCAGGCCAACGCCATCAACTCCGTCATTGCAGACATGACCAGTGGCCGTCCGATGGACCGTCTAGTGTGTGGTGATGTAGGATTTGGCAAGACCGAAGTCGCTCTGCGTGCAGCTTTCGTGGCGGTCTCAAACGGCATGCAGGTGGCCATCCTTTGTCCTACAACACTGCTTGCCGAGCAACACGCCCAGAACTTCTCGGACCGATTTGCTGACTGGCCCGTCAAAGTGGTTGAACTATCCCGTTTCCGATCAGCTAAAGAGGTTGCTCTGGCCGTTGCCGGCATCACTGACGGAACGGTCGACATCGTGATTGGCACCCACAAGATTCTGTCTAAAGATGTCAAGTTCAAGCGACTTGGACTCATCATCATCGATGAGGAGCACCGGTTTGGCGTGCGCCAGAAAGAAGCGCTCAAAGCACTTCGTGCTGAAGTCGACGTCCTGACGCTGACCGCAACGCCCATCCCTCGCACACTGAGCATGTCGCTTGAGGGCATCAGAGACTTCTCGGTCATTGCAACCGCCCCGCAGAAGCGGCTTGCCATCAAAACCTTTGTTCGCCGCGAGGACAACAGTTCGATTCGCGAGGCCTTGCTGCGCGAACTCAAACGGGGTGGACAAGCCTATTTTCTGCATAATGAAGTCGACACCATCCAGAACCGGCTAGCACGCCTGCAGGAGTTGGTCCCGGAGGCCAGAATTGCAGTCGCACATGGTCAGATGGGAGAGCGCGAGCTCGAGCAGGTGATGAAAGGCTTTTACCAGCAACGATTCAATGTGCTTTTATGCACCACCATCATTGAAACCGGTATTGATGTGCCCACCGCCAACACCATTATTATCCATCGGGCCGACCGCTTTGGTCTGGCACAACTGCATCAGCTCCGAGGCCGTGTTGGACGGTCTCATCACCAGGCCTATGCCTATCTGCTCACCCCTGGGGAGGATGCGCTTACCAAGCTGGCGCGCAAGCGGCTTGAGGCCATTCAGGCCATGGAAGAGCTGGGATCGGGCTTCTTTCTGGCAATGCACGATCTGGAAATTCGCGGCACCGGCGAGGTGCTGGGCGAGTCTCAATCTGGGAATATTCAGGAAATCGGCTTCTCGATGTACAACGACATGCTTAATGAGGCAGTCAGGGCGCTCAAGGCTGGTGTCGAACCCGATCTGGATTCACCGTTTAACGCGGGTTGTGAAGTGAACCTGCACTCACCTGCGTTACTGCCAAACGAGTTTTGTCCCGACATCAATGCACGACTCGGTATTTACAAGCGCCTCTCCAGTGCAAAAGACGTCGATGACCTGATCACCACCCAGGAAGAACTGATCGACCGCTTCGGAAAACTGCCATCCGAGGCCCTGACCTTGATTGCCACCCACCGCTTACGGATTGAGGCCTTCGCTCTGGGGATCCAGAAAATCGATGCCACTGACGAGCAGACACTGATACAGTTCAAACCGAATCCGCCGGTTGATCCACTTA
>CAZBIN010000006.1:0-7952 GCA_964491995.1 uncultured Orrella sp. | reverse complement strand
GATCTGGTTCAGCAGAAAAAGAACGTCCGTTTCTCTGGACCAGACAGGCTACGTGCTGACATCAAGGCCGAGGACATCAAACAACGTACCGATGCCATACGCGCGCTGCTGCGTGCGATGGTCTGATTTAGGAAATTTATGACAACCGACCTCGTCATCCAGTCACCCGCGCTAGACAAGACCATGATCGAACAGATCGCAGCCATCGGCCAGGCCAGTGGTGTGCACTGGATCAACAAGACCGCTGCACGCCTGCTCGACGTCCCGTCTGACCACGACGAACGCGAGGCAGTTAGAACCTGGTGCGACAATCATGGCGCAGATCAGGCCTTTGTGGCTGCTCAGGCTCGTCTGGCGGACTGCAAAGTCCTTGTCATGGACATGGATTCGACATTGATTAATATCGAGTGCATTGATGAGATCGCGGCCTTTGCAGGCCTGAAAGCAGAGGTCGCGGCAATCACCGAGCGCTCCATGCGCGGTGAAATCAAGGATTTCAGCGACAGTCTCCGTTTGCGAGTCGGGTATCTCGAAGGACTCGATGCACAAGTGCTGGAGGATGTCTATACACAGAGACTGCAGCTTAACCCTGGCGCGGAGGCTTTAATTGCGACCGCCCGGCAAAAAGGCATCAAGACTATGTTGGTCTCCGGCGGATTCACCTTCTTCACCGATAGACTCAAAGCTCGATTGAGCCTTGATGCGGCCCACGCTAATGAATTGCAAACCGATGCGCAGAATCGCCTGACGGGTCGGGTTCAAGGCAAGATTATTGATGCACAAGGCAAAGCCGACCTTCTCGCCGACTTTGCTGCCCGACACGACGCCAAACCCGAACAGATCATCGCAATCGGCGATGGTGCCAATGATCTGAAAATGCTGGCAATGGCTGGGTACTCGGTAGCCTATCGCGCCAAACCCGTGGTTCGGGATCAGGCGAAATATTCACTCAATGTCACTCCGCTTGACGGCATACTGAACTGGTTCAGCGACATCTGAGACTGAGCCTGAGATAAGGAAGGATAGAGCCACACAGGCGCGCTATCCTTCCTCTGGTTGCGGATGTCGAATCCTGAATCCACGCCCAGAAACCCATGGCGTGGTGCAAAGGACAGACCCTTGCACAATACGCAAGGCGGGAATCGTCGCTAATTCTTCAGCAGATAGCGATAGACAAATCCAGGAAATCCCAGCACCAAAAAGATACAAAGTGTTATCGCGTAGAACGACCAGCCCAGCGCAAACGGGTTCGAGAGCGCACTTTCGAAGGCAAAGCCGAGCAAACCCGCAAGCACATACATTGCCAGCAGCTCCAGACTCACAATCCAAGCTGATTTGACCGTCTGGGTCAATTTGAAGACACCCAGAACCTGATCACAAAGAGTCTGCGATGACCTGAATGCAGACCGACATCAACCCGCCGGGCAAGATTCCGAGCAGCACCAGAATACCAATGTTGACCCCGAGTACTGTACCTGCAGGACCTGACACACCTGTGATGACCCTGTCTGCCGAAGGCTCATCAAAGTAAACGACTTTGACAACGCGCAGATAGTAAAACGCACCAATCAACGAGAACAGGACTGCAACGATCGCCAGCCAGATCATCCCTGACTGAATCACTGCCTGCAGAACAACCAGCTTGGCGTAGAAGCCAACGAGCGGCGGGATACCAGCCAGAGAAAACATCAGGACCAGTAGAACACCCGCCAGCATTGGGCTACGCTTGTTCAGGCCCTTGAGATCGTCAATGGTTTCGCATTCAAAGCCTTCCTGCGACAGCAACATGATCACACCAAAGGTGCCAAGCGTGGTGAGAACGTACACAATCATGTAAAACAGCGACGAACCATAAGCGGACGCGTTGACATTGACAGCCCCGTCAACCGAGCCGGACATCAGGCCCAGCAGCACAAACCCCATATGCGAAATCGTTGAGTAGGCCAGCATGCGCTTGAAATTGGTCTGCATGATCGCGGTCAGGTTACCAATCGCCAGCGACAAAACTGCCATGATCATCAGCATCTGCTGCCAGTCGAACGTCAGATCTCCCAGACCGGTCACAAGCAGTCGCAGGGTCATGGCAAACGCAGCAAGCTTGGGCGCTGCAGCAATCACCAGTGTGACGGCCGTCGGCGCACCCGTGTAGACATCTGGAATCCACATATGAAACGGGACAGCACCGAGTTTGAACGCGACACCAGCGACCAGAAACACCAGCCCGAATACCAGGGCAAGCTGCATCTGGTCACCGCGTACGATGGTTTGTCCAATCTGCGCCAGATCCAGCGAGCCGGTTGCTCCGTAAATCATTGACATGCCATAAAGCATGAAGCCTGATGCAAGCGAACCGAGAACGAAATATTTCATCGCCGACTCCGTCGACTCTGAATTGTCTCGACGGATCGCGACAAGGGCATACAAAGCCAGCGACATCAGTTCCAGACCGAGGTAGATGGTCAGGAGGTTTCCGGCCGAGATAAGAACCATCTGTCCCAGCAATGCCAGCAAAATGAGTACATACATTTCACCGCCGCGCAGCATGTCGCGACTTTGAACATATTCACGTCCGTACACCAGCGTGGCGAACACTGCCACATAAGACGCGAGTTTGAGCATGTGCGACAGGTCGTCTGACACGAACTGACCGTAGAAGGTCGTACCCTCAGCACCGGCGCTCCACTGACTCCAGGTGATCAAGAAAAGTACCACCAGTGTCACATTGGACAGAATGTAAGTCAGCGTGCGCCGGGGGTCTTTGCTGAATGCATCGACCAGCAGGATCAGCATCGCTGCCACCAGCAGGACGAGCTCAGGCAGGGCTAGCGCAAAGTTGAATTCATTTAGCATCATGTCGGCTTACAGTTTGGAAATTGCAACGTGATCAAGCAGTGCCTGCACCGAGACATGCATCACATCGGTAAATGGTTTCGGATGAATACCCATGTACAGCACCGCAAGAGCCATCAGACCCAGGATGAGAAACTCACGCGAATTGATATCCTGCAATTTGCCGACCTCATCGTTAGCCACCGGACCAAAGGCAACTCGTTTGACCATCCACAAAGAGTAGGCCGCACCCAGAATCAGTGCCGTCGCCGCCAGCAGACCAATCCAGAAGTCATATTTGACAGCGCCCAGAATCACCATGAATTCACCAATGAATCCGCTGGTGGCGGGAAGCCCGGCGTTGGCCATGGAGAACAACACAAAAAACGTCACAAACTTCGGCATGCGGTTGATCACCCCCCCAAAATCCGAGATCTTGTGGGTGTGCATGCGGTCATAAAGGACACCGATACAGTAAAACATGGCCGCCGAGACAAAGCCGTGTGAAACCATCTGGATAATTCCACCTTCCATGCCAATCAGGTTGAAGATGAAAAACCCGAGGGTGACAAATCCCATGTGCGCAATCGAGGAATATGCCACCAGCTTTTTCATATCCTTTTGAACAAGGGCCACGAATCCGATATAGATCACAGCCACCAGCGACAGCGTGATCATCAGATCAGACAGACCTATCGAAGCATCAGGCGTAATTGGCAAAGAAAACCGCAAGAATCCGTAAGCACCCAACTTCAGCATGATCGCCGCAAGCACCATCGAGCCACCTGTCGGAGCCTCGGGGTGAGCATCTGGCAACCAGGTATGCACTGGCCACATTGGCACTTTGACGGCGAACGCCGCAAGCAGCGCCAGGAAGATCAGTACCTGCGCCTCGTAACCGATACGAAGCTTGTGCCACTCGAGAATTTCGAACGTACCTGACGCCTGCCAGAGGTAGACAAAGGCCACCAGCGTCAACAGTGATCCAAGCAGTGTGTAAAGGAAGAACTTGAATGCTGCGTAGACCCTGTTCGGACCGCCCCAGACCCCGATGATGATGTACATCGGGATCAGCGTGGCTTCAAAGAAAATATAAAACAGCAGGCCGTCGAGTGCAGCAAATACACCGATCATCAGACCTGACATGATCAAAAACGCTGCCATGTATTGGGCAACGCGGTAGGTGATCACCTCCCAGCCAGCCAGTACCACGATGACAGTAACAAACGCCGTCAAAAGTACGAACCAGAGCGATATGCCATCAACACCAAGGTGGTAGAACACGGGAAAGGCTTCGATCCAGAGCACCTTCTCGACAAACTGCATCGATGCGGTGCTCGAATCAAATCCCATGTAAATCGGCAACGTGACCAAAAAGCTGACCAGTGCACCGGCCAGCGCAAGCCAGCGGGTAAAACCCGGATTATCGTCCCTGCCCAGAACCAGAACGATCAGCCCGAAAACAATCGGGGCAAAAATCGCAAGCGTCAGCCACGGAATAGAAGAAGATGCCATCTCGCCAGCCATTATTTATAAACCAGAATAATGAAAGTAATCAGACCCATCAGGCCAACAATCATCGCAAATGCATAGTGATAGATATAGCCCGACTGAAGGTGTCTGCTAACAGCAGAAATTGCTCCCACAACCTTGGCTGATCCATTGACCAGCAATCCATCGATCAAACCTTCGTCACCTCGTGTCCACAGCTTGTTACCCAGCCAGCGGGCAAGCGGAGAAATGACTTTCTCATTGAACCAGTCAAAGTAGTACTTGTTTTCGAGAAGCGGATAAAGCCAGGCAAACGACTTCTTGATCGACTCAGACGCTTTGGGATTAACCACGTAGCAGTACCAGGCAACCAGACCACCAGCCAGAGCCAGATAGAAAGGTAACGTCACGAAAGCGTGCAAACCATATGCCAGCCAGCCATGCCAGGTGCTCGACAAAGTACGCATGGCGTCGTGTCCTGCATGCTGAACCGAGTTCAGGTAGGTGAAGTAATCGCCGAAAAGCAGCGGTTCAACAAACATCGCACCTGCAATCACTGAAGGCACGGCGAGCATCACCAGTGGCAGCGTGACCGTCCAGGGTGACTCATGCGGCTTGGCATGCGAATCATGATGATGGTCATCATGGCCGTGTGCATCGTCGTGCGGCATCTGGTCATACCGCTCCTCGCCATGGAAAACCACGAAGAAGACACGGAATGTGTAGAGGGCCGTCACAAACGCACCGAGCAATACACAGACATACGCAAATTCTGCGCCCCAGACCCCGGCGGCGCGAGCCGCCTCGATGATGTGCTCTTTTGAGTAAAAACCGGCAAAAAACGGAAATGCAGATAGCGACAACCCGCCCAGCAGGAACGTCATGTAGGTGATGGGCATGTACTTGCGCATACCACCCATCCAGCGGATGTCCTGGTTGTGGTGTGCGGCCATGATCACCGAGCCCGCGGCCAGAAACAGCAGGGCCTTGAAAAAAGCGTGGGTCATCATGTGGAAAATGGCGACAGAATACGCGGAGGCACCGAGTGCAACCGTCATATAGCCAAGTTGCGACAGTGTGGAATACGCAATCACGCGCTTGATGTCGTTCTGAATCACGCCGAGGATACCAAGGAACAGCGCGCCAATCGCCCCGACAATGATGATCAGCGACAACGCCGTATTGGAGAACTCGAACAATGGCGAGAACCGTGACACCATGAAGATACCTGCCGTCACCATGGTTGCCGCGTGAATCAGTGCCGAAATTGGCGTCGGGCCTTCCATCGAATCCGGCAGCCAGGAATGCAAAGGCACTTGAGCAGACTTACCCATTGCACCAATAAACAGACATATACAAGCCACCGTCAGCAGCATCCAGTCCGTGCCAGGCAAATTAAGTGTCGCAAGCTGGTCTGCTTTGTCAAAAACCTCACCGTAGTGCAGGGTACCTGTATAGGCAAAGAGCAAACCAATGCCGAGCACAAAACCGAAGTCGCCCACCCGGTTGATCAGGAACGCCTTCATGTTGGCAAAGATTGCCGTAGGGCGTTCGTAGTAAAAACCGATCAGCAGGTACGAGACCAGGCCCACCGCCTCCCAGCCAAAGAACAACTGGAGCATGTTGTTCGACATGACCAGCATCAGCATAGAGAAGGTAAAGAGGGAAATATAGGAGAAGAAGCGCTCATAGCCAGCATCATCAGCCATATACCCAATGCTGTAGATGTGAACCATCAGCGAGACCGAGGTCACGACGACCATCATCAGTGCTGAAAGCGGATCAATCAGAAACCCGATCTCGAACTTGATATCACCCACCATGCTCCAGATGTACAGAGTGCCATCGAACCGCTCGCCCCCCAGCACGTTGAAAAGCACGATAAATGAACACAGCGTCGACAGCGCCACGAAAAAGATCGTGATGCGGTGAGCCATAAAACGACTGATCGGGCGGCCCAGGAAGCCTGTGCCAAACAAGCCCGCGAGCAACGCACCTAACAACGGTGCGAATGCAATGATCAGATAAATGAAAGGTACGCTAGACATGAGTGGGTATCTTCCGGTCAGCCTTTGAGGCGGTCAAGGTCTTCAACATTGATCGTGTTCATATTGCGGAATAGCAGCACAAGAATGGCCAGACCAATAGCGGCTTCAGCCGCTGCTACCGTCAATATGAAAAACACGAACACTTGTCCGGCCAGATCACCGGACCAGCTTGAAAACGCCACAAAATTCATGTTGACCGACAACAAAATCAGTTCGATCGACATGAGCAGAACAATCAGGTTACGCCGGTTCAGAAAGATGCCAAACACACCAATCGAAAACAGGATGGCACCGAGCACCAGGAAATGAGTCAGAGTCAGTTCCATTACCGCTTCTCCTCTGGCTGGCTGTTAACAGGCGGCTGGGACGGCATGCTGACCAGACGCATACGATCTTTGGCACGCACTTTGACGGCCTCACCCGGGTTGTTGTAGCGAACATCCTTGCGGCGCCGCAGGGTCAGCGAAATCGCCGCAATCATGCCAACGAGCAGCAATACAGCACCAATCTCCACTGCGTATACGTACTCCGTGTACATCAACTCTCCGAGCGCCTTTGCATTGTTGTAGTCGTCAGCCATCTGAACTGCCGGACCAGCATCACCCCAGGACTGATTGAGCACAAAAGCCATCTCCACGGCCATGATCCCACCGATGATCAGACCCAGCGGCAGATAAGTGCGGGCGCCCGCACGCAACACTTCCATCTTGACATCGAGCATCATGACCACGAACAGGAACAGCACCATCACCGCACCGACATAAACAAGGACAAGCAGCAGCGCCAGGAACTCAGCACCAAGCAGCATCCATATCATGGCCGCATTGGCAAACGCCAGAATCAGAAACAGAACCGCCGTCACCGGGCTTTTGGCGGTGATCACCCGGAAGGCGGCCACGACCAGGACGATGGCCAGTATGTAAAAAAGAACTGTAGTGAATGTCATGTCGTCGTCACTGTGGCGTTAGCGATAAGGTGCATCTGCTGCACGGTTGCGGGCGATCTGCTCTTCGTAACGATCTCCAACAGCGAGCAACATATCCTTGGTGAAATAGAGATCACCGCGCTTCTCGCCGTGATACTCGTGGATATGGGTCTCAACAATCGAGTCCACGGGACAGCTTTCTTCACAAAACCCGCAAAAGATGCACTTGGTCAGGTCAATGTCGTAGCGCGTGGTCCTGCGGCTACCGTCTTCACGAACATCCGATTCGATCGAAATGGCCATAGCAGGACAGACTGCCTCACACAGTTTGCAGGCAATACAGCGCTCCTCGCCGTTGGGATAACGACGCAGTGCATGCAAGCCCCTGAACCTCGGTGACATGGGCGTTTTTTCATGCGGATAACGCAAAGTCACCTTACGCTTGAAAAAATACTTCCCGGTCAGCTTCATGCCCTTCAACAATTCGAGGAGCATCAAACTACCAAAAAAATCCTTGATCGCTTCCATTACTAGCCCTTATATGCTTTCGGTTCGCGCTCAGTTCCAGATATTCCATGGCGTCTGCATCCAGATCGCCACGACCACCAGCCAGACACCGGTTAACGGTATAAACACCTTCCAGCCCAGACGCATGATCT
>CAZBIN010000005.1:45315-46823 GCA_964491995.1 uncultured Orrella sp. | reverse complement strand
TGGTCAGCAAAAAAGTTTCGCTGGCGAACTGACACGACCACACCGAGCCAACGAGTCCACGTGACTGCCTAACAGCCTGAGGGACTGCCTGCCTGAAGGACTTGCGCTTTGAGATCACGTTCGTCCACCATGTCCGGGTTCAATGACTTCCACGCTCAGTGGCTGTAACCGCCGCCCTCTTCTTTGGAGAGGGGTCGCAACACCGGGTGCTTGCTGAAGTAATCCAGCGCACGGCGCATGTCTTCAAGCAAAAGTGACGCCAGATCCATGCTCACCCCGTGACGCACCAGAATACGTTGCACAACCAGGTCTTCACGATGCGCTGGCATCGAGTAAGCCGGAACTTGCCAGCCGCGACTGCGCAGACGGTCCGCCAGATCATAAAGGGTGTAGCCGCCCGTGGCAGCACCTTCCTTGAGCTTCCATGCCAGTGCAGGAATTCCTTTCTGGCTGTCGCCATCAAAAAGAATTTCGAATGGTCCCATCTTGGCAATCTCGGCTGCGAGGTATTGGGCGGTTGCATAGCATGCGTTGTGGATTTTGGCGTAGCCTTCGCGGCCGAGTCGCAGAAAGTTGTAATACTGGGCAATCACCTGACCGCCAGGACGCGAGAAGTTCAATGCGAATGTAGGCATGTTGCCACCCAGATAGTTCACATTGAAGATCAGGTCCTCTGGCAGATCCTTGCTTTCGCGCCACACCACCCATCCGGCACCCAGTGGCGCCAGACCGAATTTGTGACCGGAAGAATTGATGGATTTCACTCGAGGCAACCGGAAATCCCATTCGATGTCGGGTGCACAAAAGGGTGCCAGAAACGCCCCACTGGCGCCATCGATGTGCATCGGAATATCCAGACCGGTTTGTACCTGCAACCTGTCGAGTGCCTCATGAACCGCCTTGACCGGTTCGTACTGGCAAGTGAAGGTCACGCCCAGGGTCGGAACCACGCCGATGGTGTTTTCATCCACGCGCTTGATCACTTCCTCAGGACTCATGATCAGACGATCACCTTCAAGCGGAATCTCGCGCAATTCGACATCGAAGTACCGGGCAAATTTGTGCCAGCAGATCTGCACGGGGCCGCAAATGAGGTTGGGACGATCGGTCGACTTGCCCGCAGCCTTGCGCTTGTTGCGCCACTGCCACTTCAAGGCCAGTCCGCCGAGCATGGCCGCTTCCGAAGAACCGATGGTGGAGCAGCCGAGGGTGGTTTCTGACTCGGGCGAATGCCAGAGGTCCGCAAGCATGGCCACGCAACGACGCTCAATTTCCGCAGTCTGCGGATACTCGTCTTTGTCGATCATGTTTTTGTCGATCGACAGCGCCATCAAGTCGCGGACTTCATCATCGACCCATGTCTGACAAAATGTCGCAAGATTCTGACGGGAATTGCCATCAAGCATCAATTCGTCACGCACCGCATTAAAGACATTGCGCGGTTGCTGTTCAAGCGCAGGAAAGCGGCTCTTGGGCAGGCTCTGGGATAGCGCATGGGACGCGTATAC
>CAZBIN010000005.1:44288-45296 GCA_964491995.1 uncultured Orrella sp. | reverse complement strand
AAATCCTGAACCACCCCATGACTAAAGTCAGGGGCTTGCGGTCACAGTTGGTCGATTGAAACGAGGCTTGCCTCGCATTTAGCCTGCGCGCTGGAAGCGCTACCCGGCCAGCGAGCCGGGATCAATACTTTGTGCGCGGTTCAGCGCAATTGCAACCTTGGTACGCAAGGCGTTTGAATGCGCCCGCAGGATTTCCTGTTTCACATCCAGAATCTGTCGCGGATGCATGGAAAACTCGGTCAGACCCAATCCGAGCAGCAAACGTGTCAGATGTGCTTCTCCCGCCATCTCGCCACACACCGAGACTGACTTGCGATATCGTTCTCCTGCGTTGATGGTCGAAGCAATCAACCTCAGAACCGCGGGATGTAGTGGGTCATAAAGCGCCGAGACATCAGAGTCCGCCCGATCGATCCCGAGCGTGTACTGGATCAGATCATTGGTACCGATCGACAGAAAATCGAACGCTTCAGCAAACGGCTCAATGGCAATCGCCATCGCTGGAACTTCCACCATCGCTCCGATCGGAACATTGTCCGCCACAGCAATGCCCTTGGCACGCAACTCATCGCGCACCGAAGAGATCATGTACATGGTGGCCTCGACCTCCGACAGACTGGTGATCATTGGAATGAGGATTCTGACCGAACCATAGGCAGACGCTCTCAAGATGGCACGCAGCTGCGTGGCGAACAACTCCGGCTTGGCCAGACAATAACGAATCGCTCGCAGACCGAGTGCCGGATTGGTCGCAACCGTCGACTCACCATCCAGCGTTTTATCGGAACCAAGATCCAGCGTGCGGATCGTCACCATGCGACCCGCCATCTGCTGGACAACTGACTGATAGGCACCGAACTGCTCTTCCTCCGAGGGAAGACCGCGTCTACCCATGAAAAGGAATTCACTTCTGAACAGACCAATGCTTTGTGCACCCTGGCTCAAAGCCAGAGGCACCTCATCGGGCAGTTCAATGTTGGCCATCAGCTGGATGCGCACCCCATCAAT
>CAZBIN010000005.1:17808-44278 GCA_964491995.1 uncultured Orrella sp. | reverse complement strand
CACGCAAGCGCATCAGACGCGCACGGGAATCCGCATACTCGACCGTGAGTGCCTGATAGGCGTCAATCTGACTTTGGGACGGATTCACCAGAACAGCGCCTTGCTGGCCATCCAGAATCAGAAAATCGCCATCCCGAATCACTGAACGGGCATTGCTGGCAGCCACCACCGCCGGCACGCCCATGCTGCGCGCGACAATGGCCGTGTGCGATGTGGGACCACCCAGCTCGGTGGCAAAGCCTGCAAACTTAGCCCCACGCAAACGGATCATGTCGGCAGGTGAAATATCACGCGCAATCACAATCAACGGCTCATCCGTCTGAGCCATCTCGTCCAGTGAAGCCATGGTCGGACTGCCTGCCAGCGTGTGAAGCACGCGCTCAACCACCTGGCGAACGTCAGAACCGCGTTCACGCAAGTACTCATCTTCCATCGCCGAAAACTGCTCGCCCAGGATCTGTCCCTGAGTCGTCAGCGCCCACTCGGCGTTGTACTGTCTGGCCTCAATCAAGGTCAGCGTCTCATCGGCCAGCAGAGGATCATCGAGTAGCAGCTGATGCACATTGAGCAAAGCCGCAAGTTCACGGGGGGCGTCCGGCGGCAGCGAATCAATCAGGTCTTGCAATTCGTTGCGAGTCGCTTCCATCGCACTGGAAAAACGTTGCCGTTCGGCAAGCACGTCATCTTCGGATATCCGGTAGTGCGCCACCTCGAGTGCGGCAGCACCCATGACGACGGCTCTTCCCATGGCAAAGCCGCTCGCCACTGCACGACCGTAGAGGCAGATCATCGGTCCATTCGGGGCGAGCTCAGGCATCTTCACCAAACTTGTCGTTAAAAAGCGTCACGATATCCTGCAAAGCCTGATCCGCATCGACACCTTCTGCATCAATTCGAACCTGTGTGCCAAGCCCTGCAGCCAGCATCATCACACCCATGATACTTTTGGCGTTGACCCGCCTGGCCCCTTTGGCGATAAAAATCTCACTACCAAACTGACCGGCAAGTTTGGTCAACCGGGCTGCCGCACGGGCGTGCAAACCAAGTTTGTTGGAAATAGTCACATCAACATGCGGCATTTGAGAGATTCCAGCGTTCCAAGAGTTTCAGGAAAAGGGTTACCAATGGCTTTTTTACGGCAAAGAGTTGACTGACAAGCGAATCAACCGTCAAAACCGGTGGCTGATTAGTCTACACGCATCACCGCACGAGACGCACCCTGCACGACCTGCTCAGTCAGTGTTTCCAGATCGCGATCCCGATAGCTGACTGCCCGAAGAATCATGGCAGCATTCACACCGGCCACGACCCGACAGGCAATACCCTGCTGCCTGGCCAGCGCCGCAGCGCTGGCACAGATATTACAGGGGGAAGCGCCAGGCAGATCTGTCATAACGAGCACACCGGCACCCTGATTCACCATCCTGATCTGGTCAAAAAGCACTTGACTTGAATCAGCAGCACAGGCACCCGGCAAAACATCAATGGCCGCAATGGCCGTATCTCCACCAAAGACGTGGCGTGCCACGTCTTTGAGCGCAGTGGCCAGCGGCGTATGCGCCACGATCATCAGAGCAACCTGGGGTCCGGACTCTTGAGCGGACACCGTACTTTGTACTGAATCAGCCACGTACAGCCTGCTCCAGAGCCTGTGCAAAGCGCTGCCCGACATCGAAGTCCGTCTGTTCAGTGATTTCCACAAAACAGGTCGGGCTCGTCACATTGACTTCTGTCAGATATTGCCCGATCACATCAAGACCCACCAGCAGCAATCCACGGGAAGCAAGTCTGGGTGCGACCGCACGAGCTATGCGCCAGTCCGAGTCACTGAGTGGTTGAGCCACGCCACGACCGCCCGCCGCCAGATTGCCACGGGTTTCGCCTGCCAGCGGAATGCGCGCCAGTGCATAAGGAACCGGTTCGCCGCCAATCAGCAAAATGCGTTTATCACCCTGGGCAATCTCCGGGATATAACGCTGGGCCATGATGGTGCGTCGCCCTTCATGGGTCAACATCTCGAGGATCGCGTTGCGGTTGGTTTCACCCTCTTTCAGGCGAAACACGCCCGAGCCACCCATACCATCAAGCGGCTTGACCACGACATCGCCGTGCAGTTCGTGAAACGCCTTGATTCTGCCCATGTCACGCGACACCAGCGTCGGTGCGGTGAATTCCGCAAACTCGGTGATGGCAAGTTTCTCGGGATGGTTGCGGATTGCAGCACCGCTATTGAACACTCTGGCACCTTGTGCCTCGGCGTACTCCAGCAGGTGCGTCGCATAGACATACTCCATGTCAAATGGAGGGTCCTTGCGCATGATCACCGCCCCGAACTCTGACAACGAACGCTCTCCAGCCTGATCTGAGTACTCCCACCAGCCGTGGCCTTTGAGGTCGGCATTCAGATGCAGGCTGACGGGCTGTGCCGAGACACGAACCGTGCCTTGCTCGATGTAAAGATCTCCGACCTGGGCCACGCTGATCGAATGACCACGCGCGACCAGCGCGCGCATCATCGCAACCGAACTGTCCTTATAGGCCTTCAGTTCCCCGATCGGGTCAATAATAAACAGTACGTGCATCATCCGTTTTGTGCGTCCGATTTGGTCGCTGCGACTTTTTTCTTGGGCGCAAGCACCATCACCATCTGACGGCCCTCAAGCTTGGGCATGGCTTCAACCACCGCCATGTCCAGCAGGTCATCACGGACCCGTTCAAGCACCTTCATGCCTAACTCCTGGTGAGCCATTTCGCGACCACGAAAACGGAGTGTGACCTTGGCTTTGTCGCCCTCATCCAGAAAACGCTTGAGATTACGGAGCTTGACCTGGTAGTCACCTTCATCCGTACCGGGACGGAACTTGACTTCCTTGACCTGGATAATCTTTTGTTTGGCACGTGCCTCTGCCTGTCGCTTCTGTTCCTGGTACTTGAACTTGCCATAGTCCATGAGACGGCAGACCGGAGGATCGGCGTTGGGGGCGATTTCAACCAGATCCACGTTTTCTTGCTCGGCCGAGCGAAGGGCGTCTACGGTTTTTGTGATGCCCAGCTGCTCGCCTTCCAGACCAATGAGTCGCACCTCGGGTACGCGGATTTCACCATTGATGCGATGAGGTTTTTCAGTTGCGATGTCTAAAACTCCTAGTGATTAATCAAATTGACTTCAGTTTGTACTGCCCACCTGGCGGTGACCAGCTACATCTTCGGCCAGCAGTGCCGAGAACGCTTCAGGCGTCATATTGCCATGATCGACGCCTCCACGTGCTCTGACAGCCACCATTCCAGCGTCACGCTCTTTTTCGCCGACAACCAGAATGTATGGAACCTTTTGCATACTATGCTCTCGGATTTTATAGTTGATTTTCTCGCCCCGCAAATCAGAATCAACCCTAAAGCCTTGTTTTTTCAAGCTTTGTGTTATTTGCGCAGCATAATGCGCAGAAGCTTCCGAAATGCAGCACACAACAGCCTGCCTTGGCGCGAGCCAAGGTGGCATTGCACCGGCGAAATTTTCGATCAGCATGCCGATAAAACGCTCGAGCGAACCCAGAATTGCGCGATGCAGCATGACGGGCACTTTACGCTGGTCATGTTCATCCACATATTCGGCACCGAGCCTGGCTGGCATGGAAAAATCCACCTGGATGGTGCCACATTGCCAGTGACGGCCGATCGCATCTTTCAGCGTGTACTCGATCTTGGGACCATAGAACGCACCTTCACCGGGCGAGACTTCGAACTCGCATCCGGTATTGCGAAGACTCTGCATCAGAGCGGCTTCCGCCTTGTCCCAGCTCTCATCGCTGCCAATGCGCTTTTCAGGGCGCGTCGCAACTTTATACAAAACCTCAGTGAAACCAAAGTCCGCGTAAACCTTTTGCAGCAGTGCAGTGAACGCCGCACACTCATCGAGCATCTGGTCTTCGGTGCAGAAGATGTGCCCATCATCCTGCGTAAAACCACGAACCCGCATCATGCCGTGCAGGGATCCCGATGGCTCATTGCGGTGACACTGACCAAACTCTCCGAAGCGTAACGGCAACTCCCGGTATGAGTGCAGGTTGGCGTTATAGATCTGGACGTGCCCCGGACAGTTCATCGGCTTCAAACCGTACATCCGGTTCTCCGACTCGGTGGTAAACATGTTCTCGCGATAGTTATCCCAGTGACCGGTCTTCTTCCAGAGTGAAATATCAAGAATTTGCGGTGCTTTGACTTCCTGATAGCCGTTGTTACGGTAAACCGCTCGCATGTACTGCTCGACCTGCTGCCAGAGAATCCATCCGCGAGGATGCCAGAACACCAGACCCGGACCTTCATCCTGAAAATGAAACAGGTCCAGTTCCCGCCCGAGTTTGCGGTGATCGCGCTTTTCCGCTTCGGCGAGCATATGCAGATAAGCATCCTGGTCCTGCTTGGTCGCCCAGGCTGTGCCGTAGATACGCTGCAGCATCTCGTTGTTGCTGTCGCCTCGCCAGTAGGCACCGGCCACCTTCATCAGCTTGAAAACCTTCAGCTTGCCTGTACTCGGCACGTGCGGGCCTCGACACAAGTCGATAAAAGTGCCCTCGCGGTAAAGACTGATGGTTTCATTGCCGGGGATTGAAGCAATGATCTCTGCCTTGTATGCCTCGCCAATGCCCTTGAAAAAGTCAACAGCATCATCACGCTTCCACTCTTCGCGCACAACCTGCTCGTCCCGGGCAGCAATTTCGGACATCTTGTTCTCGATGGCCTGCAGATCCTCGGGTGTAAATGGGCGCTTGTAAGAAAAGTCGTAATAAAAGCCATTGTCGATCACAGGACCGATGGTGACCTGCGCGTCAGGAAACAGCTCCTTGACCGCATAGGCCAGAAGATGCGCTGTCGAGTGACGCAGCATGTCCAAGCCTTCAGGATCTTTGGCAGTGATAATCGCAAGTTCGGTGTCCGCATCAATGGTGTAGGACGTGTCAACCAGGCGGCTCTGCCCGTCATTTTTCACACGGCCAGCCAGAGCGGCTTTGGCCAGCCCGGTTCCGATAGAGCGTGCCACTTCCGCCACCGTTACCGGCGACGGGAATTGTCGTTGCGAACCATCGGGCAAAGTAATCGCGATCATGCTCTCGGAGCCGTCCTTCTGTTAATTTTGAACAAGCTTGCGTCAGGCAAGCTTCTGTCGTGCAAACATCCTTAACGAAACATCTGTCATGCAAATCTGTGGCGCAAACCTCTCATGCAAACACATGATCAAACAAATCGGTTGCGCTCAGACGCCGGTCTGTCAAACTCTGACCCGATCTGCATACGGATCTATCTGATCACCAGCTCAGATTGCGTAACATTCGCAAGGGCCATCGCATTCGCTTGAAAGCCCTCTTGGAATACCCCGCGGAGTTTAACATTGCGTGACTCTCGAATGACTCGTGCAACTAAAGTATCGTAAGACAATGACAAGTGCAGCGCGGACAAGAGCCATTCATTCGCCCTGCTCACTTGAACTCCTCAGTTGATCGACTGATTCGACCCAGCCATACGCAACCTTTCTTCCAGAGATGTCCGACCGGAAAAGCCTGCAAGCCCAAGCCACCATACCAGGAGCAGATCGTGCCAGAAGTGTCCGCCCGCCTTCAGTCCGCAATTGACTTTTCACTGGCCAACGAGGTCGGATGGTCACGAGATACCACCGGCGTCTGGGGGGTCCATCAGACGGATCCAGCCCCATACAACCGACTTTACGGCCCCGTACATGCTCGGGGTGGAGTCAGTGGAGTGATCCGCAAAGGCGGCCGTCTTCTGGCGCAATGGGGTGAAACCGGGCGAGCAGATCTGACCTTCAGTGTTGCCAAAGCCTACCTCGCACTGATTGCGGGTCTGGCGTTTGAT
Source organism: uncultured Orrella sp. (assembly GCA_964491995.1). GTDB lineage: Bacteria > Pseudomonadota > Gammaproteobacteria > Burkholderiales > Burkholderiaceae_B > Algicoccus. The sequence goes on along the minus strand of CAZBIN010000005.1, from coordinate 38,410 downwards.
GATGGCTTGCTCGACCCGCAGCGGCGAATCAGCGACACTTTGCCGGGCAACACAAAGCTGGGCTTTGAGGATGCCCACAACCGGCAGATCACCTGGCACCAAATGTTGCAGCAAACCAGTGAATGGAGCGGCACCTGTTTTGATATTCCCGACCAGGTGGACCACTATCGCAGCCTTGCATTTGCGCCTGCACCGAATGGCGTCAAAGGCCAGGCTCGTCCGCTGCAGACCCCGGGAACCTATTGGGAATACAACGATGTGCGCATCAACCAGTTATCTCTAGCGCTGCTGCACCTTTTTCGTCGCCCCCTGCCCGAGGTATTCCGGGAGCGGATTGCGCAGCCTGCGGGCCTGTCCTCAGACTGGGAATGGGTAGGCTATGACCAAGCATGGGTCACCCTTGATGGTGTACGCATGCCAAGCGTTCCTGGTGGATCACACTGGGGTGCAGGCGTTTCCATCAGTGCCATGGATCAGTCACTGATTGCCGAGCTGATGCTGCGCGAGGGACTGATCAATGGGAAGCGACTCTTGAGCGCAGAGTGGTTCAAACGCATGCGAACACCCTGTAATCTTGCTCCCTATTACGGCTATCTGGTGTGGCTCAACCACAAGAAACTGATATTTTCCAATGTGCCGGAAACCAGTTACTTCGCTTTTGGTGCCGGCGGCAACTTCACATGGGTTGAGCCAACCCAAGATCTCACGGTTATTGTGCGCTGGCTTAACTCAGATCAAGCCGATGCGTTCTTTGGCAAAGTGATGGACGCCATCCAATAAGCCAAAAGGCTAGAATCTAGCTATGCATCAGTTGTGGGGCGATGTATCGCGAAAGCGACGCCAGGTTATTGATCCGCTGAGGAAAGACGAAAGGATGAGCGCAGTGAAGGGACTGTGCAGTCTTGATCTTTAACGCGGTCACCAAAGCGTAGTCATTATGATTTTTGCTTTCAGGTTTGCTTCTGCCTTGCCATTGTTTCCGTTTTTCTTTCAGTTTTCCTTCAATTCAACCGGAGTCTGTATGTTTCCTGAATACCGCGATCTGATCACCAAGCTCAAGCACAACGACAACCATTTCACCCGCCTGTTCGACAAGCACAACGAACTCGATCACAAGATCAAGAACATGGAGGCTCACATCTCGCCGGGAACACAAGAGGAGATCGAGACCCTCAAGAAAGAGAAGCTTCTGCTCAAGGATCAGCTTTACGTTATCCTCAAAAAACATGAGACTGAAGGTCAGTAACTCATCATCGAAGGCTTTGGATTTTCATGATTTACGACTCCACCGCCGCGTATCCCCGTGACCTCAAAGGCTACGGGGTCATGCCTCCGCACCCACAATGGCCTGGCGGGGCACGTATCGCGGTGCAGTTCGTACTCAATTATGAAGAAGGCGGCGAGAACTGCGTCTTGCACGGCAACCCGGGAAGTGAAACGTTCCTCTCGGAAATGTTCTCGCCGCCCGCCTTTAATGCCCGACACATGTCGATGGAAGGCATTTATGAGTATGGATCCCGTGCTGGCGTCTGGCGCATTCTGCGCGAGTTCGAGTCACGCGGTCTGCAACTGACTGTCTACGCCATTGCCCAGGCGCTCGCCCGTTACCCGGAAATTGCTCAGGCCTTCGCGCGAGCAGGTCATGAAATTGCCTGTCACGGTCTTCAATGGATCAGCTACCAGGACTGCCCGCCCGAGGTGGAAGCGCAGCATCTGCGTGAGGCCTTGCGTATTATTTGCGAACTGACAGGCGAGCCACTCAACGGTCAGGGTTCGCGCAAACTGCACGGACTGGGATGGTATACGGGACGCGACAGCCCGAATACTCGCCAGATTGTGGTCGATCATGGCGGATTTGAATATGACAGCGACTATTACGGCGACGATCTGCCTTTCTGGATGAAGGTGCGTCGCTCCGACGGCGAACTGACCTCCCATCTGATTGTTCCGTACACGCTGGACTGCAACGACATGCGCTTTGCCCTTCCGCAAGGCTACTCGCACGCTGACCCTTTCTGGCACTATCTCAAGGACACTTTTGATGCACTGTATGCCGAAGGTGATCCGCACGGGCTGAACCGCCCAAAAATGATGAGCGTTGGCATGCACTGCCGTTTGCTGGGTCGTCCAGGACGAATTGGCGCTTTGCAGAGGTTTCTTGACTACATCCAGGCCAAGCCCGATGTCTGGGTTTGCCGGCGCATTGATATAGCACGCCACTGGCGATCAACGTTTCCCTGTGACCTCTGAGTTCCCGTGGGCTGAAGGGTTTCCAGGCTGCCATCTTGTCTTCATGCAGCGCTCGCAATCAGGGTTCGCAAGCTCTCATAACCTGCTGCCGTCGCCCTGACGCGCTCGCTGACTTCGACGTTTGGTGTGCCGTGATTTCCTGCAGTCGTTTCCTGGCAATATTTTTCTCTACCGTCTCGTCTCTTTTTCGAGCAAGACAACGCATCAGTCGCTGGCACAATGTTTGCTTAATTTTGGCCAGACCGGACCGAGACCAACCGACAGCACAGATCCCATGACGCAGGCACCACACAACATCCATAGCACCCAGTCACTGAGCCCTGAAAAACTTTCACAGCTGGGTCAAGTGACCGTCGAGCAGACCGGTCACATCAACTGGATTGCCGACGCACTGCGTGCAGATCTGCCCTGCCCGACACTTGCAGCCTTCAAACAAAAACTCGCATCCATCGTTCTGAACGCAAGCCCAGACGACCAGACGACCATCCTGTGTGCTCAGGCACCGGCGGCGCTTGCCGGGGATATGCGAGCCCAGGTCGAGTGCTATCAATCCCGATTTGGCTGGCCTTATGTGGTGGCAAGTGCTGGACCCAGACGCACTGGCCTTTCTGCTCAGGCTCTGGCCATGCAACTGGCGCGGCGCCTTTCACACCCGCTTGAGCATGAACGGCGGACCAGTCTACTGGAGGTTTTGCGGGGGCTTGAGCTGCGTTTTGATGAAATATGCCAAGGCACGCCCGAACTTGGTGACCAACTCTGGGACTGGCACGAGTCGCTGGCAGTGCACACAGAGGGTCAAGACGGTGCGCTCACTGTGACCTATATGACACCGGTTCATCAGCAGGTGGCCCGGGATCTGGCCGATCGGATGCAAGCTTGTGGCTGTGATGAGGTTCGCATTGACGATCTTGGCAACGTAGTCGGCATCTACCATGGCACGGACCGTGGCGCGCCACGTCTGCTCACTGGTAGCCACTACGATACTGTGCGCAACGGCGGCAAATACGACGGCCGGCTGGGAATTCTGCTTCCCCTGGCCTGTATCGATCTCCTTTACAAGCAGGGCATCCGTCCCAGCCGCGGTATCGAGGTCATTGCATTTTCTGAAGAAGAAGGACAACGATTCGCGGCTACATTTCTGGCCAGTAGCGCCGTCACTGGACAGTTCAATGAGAAATGGCTTGAGCAACTCGATGCCGACGGTATTTCCATGCGCCAGGCGATTGAGCGAGCCGGACACCGGATTGAGGGTATCGCGGGCATCCGACGAGATCCCCGCCAGTATGCGGGTTTTGTTGAAGTCCATATTGAACAAGGTCCCGTGCTCAACAATCTCGGATTGCCGCTCGGGGTCGTGACGTCCATCAATGGCGGCGTACGCTTCAAAGGACAGGTTCGCGGTCTCGCCGGTCACGCCGGGACCACCCCGATGAGGCAGCGCCAGGATGCCGCCTGTGCGGCTGCTCGCATCGTGCTGTTGGCGCAGGACTGCGCGCTCGATCACCCGGGTTCGGTCGCCACTGTGGGCATGCTCAATGTGCCCAATGGTTCGATCAATGTGATTCCCGGTCTGTGTGACTTCAGTCTGGATGTGCGCGCACCGTCAGACGAACTGCGAAACACTGTCATCGACAAGATCATGGAAGGGATCCGGGATATCGAAGCCAGCCACGGCGTAAGCGTGACGCTCACAGAGACCATGCGGGTCGCTGCGGCACCCAGCGACCTCGAACTGCAGCGGCGCTGGGGAGACGCTGTCACCCGTCTTGGATTGCCCGTATTCCGGCTTGCCAGCGGTGCAGGTCATGATGCGATGAAGCTTGCCACGATCATGCCTCAAGCCATGCTGTTTGTTCGTGGCGAACACAATGGCATCAGTCATAATCCACTTGAATCCACCACCAGCCACGATATGGAACTCGCCATCGCGGCCATGTTGCATTTGATTCAGACCATCTGATGGATGACCGTATTGTTCTCCGTCAGCTGACTCGGGACCTGCCCGACCCGACTTTGTTGTTTTGCCTGCAACCTGCCCTCAGCCCCACGCTGACCTGACTCTGACACTCACGGCGCCCGCTCTGACCATGAACCCGAACAACTCCGATGTCCGCTCCCTCCCCGAGTCAATCGATGACTGGGTTGATGCAAGCTTCGACGACGAAGTGGCATTTCTGCAGTCTTTGGTGCAAATACCCACCGATACGCCACCTGGCAACAACACGGCGCATGCCCTGTTCACAGCCCGGTACCTGGAATCACTGGGATGGCAAGTCCAGCGCATTGAGGTCCCGGAAGATGAGGTTCGAGCCGCGGGATTGCAAAGCATCACCAACCTGATTGTGACGCGCGAGTATGGCCTTGGTGGCCTGACCATTGCTCTGAACGCGCATGGTGATGTTGTCCCTCCCGGCGACGGCTGGACGCATGATCCTTACGGTGGACAGGTTGAAGAAGGTTTTCTGTATGGACGTGCCGCCGCAGTCAGCAAAAGTGATTTTGCGTCTTACATCTTTGCGATACGCGCGCTCGAAGCGGTAGCAAGGCCCAAACGTGGTCGAATCGAGCTGCACCTGACATACGATGAAGAATTCGGTGGCGAACTGGGTCCGGGCTGGCTGTTGCGTCATGAACTGACCAAACCGGACCTGTTGATTGCTGCGGGTTTCAGTTATCAGGTCATCACAGCACACAACGGCTGTCTGCAGATGCAGGTCAACGTCAAAGGCAAAATGGCTCACGCAGCCATCCCGGATACCGGCGTTGACGCACTGCAGGGCGCCGTGCACATCCTCAATGCACTTTATGCACAAAACGTGCTTTACCGTCATCTCCGGTCTGACGTGAGCGGCATCCAGCATCCATACCTCAACGTGGGACGCATTGAAGGGGGAACAAACACCAACGTCGTGCCGGGTGAAGTGAGCTTCAAACTCGACCGGCGGATGATCCCCGAAGAGAATCCTGTTGCCGTCGAAGACAGTATTAGGCAAGTCATCTCACAGGCTGCACAGACGTTCAACCAGATGCACTATCCCGACAGCGAGGGTATTCGCGTCTCGATACAGAGGCTTTTACTGGCCCGATCAATGATGCCACTGCCTGGCAGTGAAGTACTGGTTCAAAGCATTCAAAGACATGCCAGGCAGATTCTGGGTGAAGACATACCCGCCGTGGGTACGCCCCTTTATACTGATGTGCGGCTCTACGCTGAACAAGGCATCCCTGGAGTCATTTACGGCGCAGGACCACGCACAGTTCTGGAATCCAATGCCAAACGAGCCGATGAACGAATCGCCTTGAAGGACCTTAAAGCCGCCACCAAGATCGTCGCAAGAACGCTGTCAGATATCCTGACCGACTCGGTGCACCCGGTTTACTGACAGACAAGCGTCGCGCGAGCCAAAGATCCTGCAGACCGACACTCAACAGCAAGCAGTTGCAGATCGCGTCACACCACATCGGCAACTGCCGCATCAGCCACGATTACTTGGCAATGTTTCCGGGGAAACACAGGCCGCCTGTGATCTCGATCGTCGTCGCATTGAGTGCCTCATTCTGGGCGCAGTAAGCGATCATCTCGGCAATTTCCTGCGGTTTGATCAGTCGACCCAGGTGCACATCTTTCAAAATAGCCTCAAGTGCATCCTGATTCATCCCCTCCAGAATACTGGTTTCGGTGTAACCAGGCGCAATGCCGACACAGCGGATGTGGCGGATCTTGCGCAGCAAAAACTCACCGACGATGATCTTGGGGAAACGCTCGAGCGCAGCTTTGGTCGCAGAATAATTCAGCTGCCCCACCTGACCAATCTTGTTGACCGACGAGATCGGTACCAGCAGACCCTCCCAGCCACCATTGACCATCGCCTCGGCGCAATCCCTGAGTGTCAGAAACGTGCCTGTCAGATTGACATCGATCACGGCATTCCACTTGTCAAAGCCAAGTTTTCTGGAGACTTTGCCGGTTTCACGATCCAGGTTAAGCAGAGTGCCATCGCGAATGATGCCAGCGCATGTGACAGCGATGTTCAGTTGCCCAAAACTTTCAATGGTCTTGTTGACAAACCGTGCCGTGTCCTCTTCCGAAGTGACATCGCCGGCAATCGCAACGCAGCGACCTTGCGCGGCAACGATATCCTGCTTCACCCGGTTAATCTGTTCTTCATCCCGATCCACCAGCGCAACACGCACGCCTTTGGCTGCAAGGGTTTTTGCTGTCGCCTCACCGATTCCGCTAGCCGCACCGGTAATCAGAGCAACGCTGTTTTTTAACTGCATGTGGTCATATCCGTTGGTTAATTGTGACTGATGGTTATATAACGCTTGAATTTCCTGGTCATTTTCAGACTCTCAAATCAACCGGGAGTCTGTCAGCGCACTCAAAACCCGATCATGCAATCTCTGGAGACCAGACCCAGACCCTGATCAGCGCACGCCCTTGACGAGGAAAAGTGTACCAGTTGCACTGCAACATTCTTTAGCGGATGTCCGCCCCCCCCAAAAACGGCGAACCCTGTTGATCCACGCGTCTGCATCTGCTGAGCGCAAACCGCGCAATCGAACATACTCAGAGAACCCAGACTTGTGCTTAGCCATATTCAAAGCAGATCAGACGGTTGTTGACTCGCGTCTTGTATTTCCGCACCATGCAGGCATGTACGAATTTTCTTGTGCAGAGTCTGTCAGCTCTCCAGATACCGGCAGCGAGCCGTGAGCCTGCGCAATCCTCTGCCAGGTATCCGCATGACAATACGATACATCCCACCCAACCCACCGAGTGCCACACAGCCATGACAACCCCAGCCTCACTTGTTGACTTGATCAGCGATACCGCCACTCGCCCCTGCCCTCGCATGCGAGAGGTGATGGCGCAAGCCCCGGTGGGCGACGAACAGCTTGACGAAGACCCGTCTGTCAATGCACTGAACGCGCGGGTTGCACAGATGCTGGGCAAAGAGGCTGCACTTTTTCTGCCAAGCGGCACCATGGCCAACCAGATTGCACTGGCTGTGCACTGTCGCAGCGGGGATGCCATCATCGCTGCGCACAACGCTCACATCATTGGCTCCGAAGGTGCTGGTGCGGCCGTGTTTGCCGGTGCTGTCATCCAGGGCGTTGAAACCCCCGACGGTATATTTGATGCGGATGATCTTGCCCGTCACTGGCGAGCACCCAAGTTGAAGTCTCCTAAAGTCAGAGTACTCGCTGTCGAGCAGACCAACAATCGTGGAGGAGGTTCGGTCTGGCCTGTTCAGACATTGCGCGCGGTGTCTTGCTTTGCCCGCGAACGGGGGCTTGTGATGCACATGGATGGTGCGCGCCTGATGAATGCCGTGGTAGCCAGCGGGATCAGTGCCAGACAGTATGCCGAGCTTTGCGACACGGTCTGGATTGATCTGTCCAAAGGGCTGGGATGCCCGATTGGCAGCGTTCTTGCCGGTTCAAAGGCATTTATCGAGCAAGCCAACGTGTGGAAACACCGCTTTGGCGGTGCCATGCGCCAGGCAGGTATTGTTGCAGCCGCGGGGATTTACGCACTTGAAAACAATGTCGCAAAGCTGGCGGATGATCATCGCCGGGCAACGACATTCGCCGAGTTTCTGTCCGGATTTCCCGGTATTGCGCTCGTCCACAAGAACGTGCAGACCAACCTGGTATTTTTCAATGTCGAGAAAACGGGTCGACGAGCCCCTGACATTGCCAGGGCATTGCTCGCGCAGGGCGTGCGGATTGGTGCCGAGTCTGACGCCGTGATGCGAGCGGTGTTTCATCTGGACGTCAATGATCAAGGTCTGCAGCGGGCCATGGATGCCATGCGGGACGTCCTGGGTTGATGAAAACGTCTTTGGATCAGAAGCCCAGGAGATAATGCTTGATGAGCAAATTGAATCTGAATCTGTTCGAAACGTTTGTGGTTGTTGCGCAAGAGCTTCATTTTGGGCGTGCTGCACGGCGGTTAAACCGATCCCAGCCCCCGATCAGCCGCCAGATAAGCCAGCTTGAGCAAGAACTGGGTTTTGAGCTTTTTGTGCGCAACACACAAAACGTTGCCCTTTCGCCTGCCGGTCAGACACTGCTCAGGGAAGTTCGTCCAGCGCTCGATGCCGTCGAGCAGGCCGTACACGCAGCAAGAAAGGTGGCCAAAGGGGAAGTCGGCAGTCTGACGCTTGGTATTACCCCGTCGATCATGTTCGGGATCTTGCCAGCACTGCTGGCAGACTTTCGCAGGGTTAGACCAGAGGTGACCGTAAAACTGCACATGCGTCCCAAGGCCGAACAACTGCTCGGCGTGAAAGAAAACGCGCTTGACATCGCCCTGGTTCGGTCACTTTCCCATGATGCAAGTCTTCGATACGATCTGCTGCTCAACGAACCACTGGTGGTAGCCATGGGACCCACCAACCCACTGGCAGCAAAAGCCGAGATTGCACTGGGCGATCTGAGCGAAGCGGGCTTCATCCTCTACCGCGGTCAGGCTGCCCTCAGTGTGGCAGACCAGATCGTGGCGGCCTGTCATATGGCAGGATTTAGCCCCCGGGTGGTGCAGGAGACCGACGACATGCAATCGGCGGCAGCGCTGGCAGCACTTGATGTCGGCATCACACTGATTGCGTCATCACTGCAAAAACTCGGATTGTCCGGGCTGGTCTGCCGACCTGTCATCACTGGTGGCCAGCCGATGACCATTCCCCTGTATGCCGTTTATCGGTGCGAAGACCATAGCATGACTGTCACGACTTTCCTGGATCTGGCCCGACAAGCCTGTCGGACCAGTCAACCCTGAGAAGACTCTCTGGCCGTCACTGCTGAGATCAGTTGGGCTGAATCCCAAGTTCCCTGACCAGATCCCCCCATCGCTTTGCATCGCTTTGCATCGTGCTTTGCAGGCTTGCCGGTGTTCCAATCATGGGGTCAACCTTGATTTTCCGGAAGCTGTCCTGAACCTCGGGATCGTTCAGGTTCTTGGCCACCAACTCCGCGAACCTGTTAATGGCCTCTGGCGGGAGACTCTTGGGCGCCAAAAAGCCGTACCACCAGTCAACAGCATAGCCAGGCACCCCTGACTCACCAATAGTAGGCAGTCCCGGAAATGCCGCGGTCGGTTTGGAGGTCGCAACCGCCAGTGGCTTCAGCCTGCCATCAGTCACAAAGGGAGCAGCCGAAGTGGTGCTGTCAAACATCATGTCGATTCGGCCAGCGACCAGATCAATCACAGCGGGGGCAGAACCACGATAAGGAACATGGGTCAGATTCACGTCGGCAATGGCAGCAAACATGGCAGCGGCCATATGCAGAGAAGTGCCGGTTCCCGCGGAACCATAGGTCAGCTTGCCAGGATTGGCCCGTGCAGCGGCCAGCAACTCCTGCACCGAGTTGTAGGGCGAGTCTTTCGGCACCACCAGCACGTTAGGCACAACAGCTACCGGCGCCAGCGCCTTAAAGTCACCCATCGCATCATAAGACAGCTTTGCGTGAAGTGCGGGCGCAATCACATGCCCCATGGCTGTCATCAAAATCGTGTGTCCATCGGTTGCGCGAGCAGCTGCTTCTGTGCCAACCACACCGCCGGCACCAGGCCGGTTTTCTACCACAACGGGTTGCTTGAGATCGGCTTCAAGTCGCGGCGCGAGAATTCTGGTCATCGTGTCGATCGCACCACCTGGCGGGAACGGGATAATCACTCGGACAGTACGCTCTGGCCATGTCTGCGCCACTGCACTCGCAAAAGGAAGGGCGGCGGCCGAGGCGATGACAAGGCAAAGCAAACGCCGCACCGCGCTTGCACTTGCTGGTCTGTGCCGAGAGGCAGGGACCGAAAAATAATTCTGTTTCATAAATGTCTCCGTATCGTTATTGAACTTATGGAACACGTTAAAAGATTGCAGGAAATAGACACGACGGCCAAAATATGGAATCCGGCAGAAAAGCCCGCTCTGGATTAATTTGTCTGATCCGGGGCGACTCCCGAGCGAATCACCAACCCATCGACTGCCACACCTCCTTTTGCGTGAAGTACCAGAGGATTGACGTCGATCTCGGCTATGTCATCGGCCAGATCAGATGCAAGCTCAGACAGCCTGGCCACCTGCTCGGCAAGAAACTCAAGATCCGATGCAGGTGAGCCTCTGACCCCTTCGAGCAAGGGCCAGAGCCGTAGCTGACGCAAGGATGTCTTGACCTCCAGAGGATCAACAGGCGCCAGACTGACCGCGACGTCTTTGAACACTTCGACGAGTGTGCCGCCAAATCCGTACACAACAATGGGTCCGAACTGAGGGTCACGCCGCGTACCAATGATCATTTCCACACCGGGTGAAACCATCTTCTGGATGGTGACGCCTTCGATGGTCTGCACCAAGGACAGTCTCTGACCGGCAGCCATGATCTCCTCATAAGCCTGCCTGACGTCCTCTTCACACTTGAGTGCAAGCTTCACGCCACCGATATCGGACTTGTGCTGTACACCTGGCGCCTGGATTTTGGCAACGACCGGGTATCCCGCCTGCTGCGCGGCAACGACCGCCTGATCGATGCTTGTGCAAAGGACCTCGGGCACGCATTCAATCCCATAAAGTCTGAACAGATGCTTTGCCTGGGATTCGGTCAGGCTGGCGCCTTGCGGGAATGACCTGATAAAAATCCTTGCTTGGTCACGCGCCGATTGAGGCACCCTTGTCACCGCCCGATATTGCAGCGCTGCCATCCGGGATCTGCACTGCCCATATTCAAACCAGAGCCGATGCGCCTTCATGCAGCGATCGAGCGAGCGAAATATCGACAGTGTCTGGCTTTGGTCATAGACACGCGAACCAATCCCTTCGTACCACTCGTTCATCCACACCACGCTCAGAGGCTTTGCCACGCGACCTGCCAGTTCGCTTATGCCCTGTGCGCGTCGGATTGCGGATTCACCGTGTGCCGACGGCATCAGAATCACGACAGCACCAAACCCGGGATCATCAGCAAAAATCCTGACACACTCCTCATACATTCCCTCATCACGAATGGATTCTGCCGTGATATCAGCAGGGTTGGCGATGGTCGCAAACGATGGAAGCCGGGCGTAAAGAGCCTCGACCGTCGATTTCGCTGGCGCTGGCAGCGTCAAGCCGTGGACATCAGCCTTGTCAGCGGCCATAACGACTGAGCCGCCAGATCCGGAGATGACGCCGATTGGCCGAAGATCTGACTCCACAGGGGCAAGCCCTGCCCTGGAGAAAAACACGGCGGTTTCAAGCAATGCCTCAAAAGACTCGACCTGAATTGTGCCGGTGCGCTTGAAAAGCGCACTGTAAGTCGCCGCATCTCCAGCTAGCATGCCCGAGTGCGAAAGCGCCGCTTTCTGCCCGGATGCGGTCACACCGATCTTGTAGACCACCACCGGCTTGCCAGCATCAAACGCTCTTTGCAAGGCTGCCTGCAGGCGCCCTCCATCGGGGACACTTTCAAAAATCGAGGCAATGACTCTGGTATCGGGATCGTCAATCAGATAATCAATCAGATCAGCAATGTCCACATCACAAGAGTTGCCAGTCGAAATCAGGTGACTGAACCCAACGCCGCGATGCATGGCCTGAAAAACGACATAGCCCAGCGCCCCGCTCTGTCCGACCAGACCCACATGGCCAGGGACCATCGGCAGGAATTTCACACTGGGCAGTATGTTGCAGCTCGCGCCAGAGCGTACGTTGACGATTCCGGTACAGTTAGGTCCCAAGACCCGAATGCCTCTTGATTGCGCGAGCTGAGTGATCCGCGCCTGTCTTTGAACGCCTTCTTCACTGCCAATCTCGGAGAACCCAGAGGAAAACACGATTGCGCTGGAGATGCCGCAATCTGCAGCCTGCAAAAGCACGGCCTCCACTTTGTCTGAAGGCACCGCGATGCCGACGCAGTCGGGCCGCTCAGGTAGCTCTTCAAGACTGGCGTAGCACGGGTATCCATTAATTTCCTGATATTGCGGATTGACCGGAAAGACATTGCCTTTGAAATGCTCGGCAAGATTGGCAAGTACAGCCCCACCAAAGGAGCCAGATTTGGGCGATGCCCCAACGATCGCAATGGTCCGGGGGTCAAGCATTGACTGCAGAGAATGTTTCATGGGTATCTTGTGGGGCAATAAGGTATTCAGGCGAAGTCAGTCAGGTCCAGGAACGTTTGAGCCATCGCCCACCATCGACCGTCATATCACAGCCCGTGATGAAACCACCCGCCGAGGAGGCAAGAAAGGCGCAGGCCTGCCCAATGTCATCGGTCTGGCCAAAGTGCCCAAGCGCCATGCGATCGAGCTCCTTCTCGGCCTGACCCCTGTTCTCATACAGACGCGCAAGTCCCTCGGTGTTCTCGATGGGACCGGGCAATACATTGTTGATGCGGATGCCATACGGTCCCCACTCGACAGCCAGGCTGCGAGTCAATGCTGTCACTCCCGCTTTGGCCGACGCGGCATGCGCACATCCTGGCCATCCGGAGGCGACCTGGGCCAGCGAGATGTTGATCACCCTGCCACCAAAAGCGGAGGCTTTCAGCGCCTCGAAAGCGGTGTGACAATAGTTGAAGGTTCCGTTCAGATCGATATCGATCACTGCCTTCCAGCCATTGGGCGTCATCTGCTCAAACGGACAATGAAAATTTCCAGCTGCGTTGTTGACCAGAATATCGACTGCACCAAACCGGTCCAGGGTTCGCTGGATCACAGACTGGGCAGCCGGGTAATCGCGCACATCGGATGCTAATGTCAGGATACTTGCACCTGTATGGCTCAGATGCTGACAGGCACTCTCAAGCTTGTCGGCCTTTCTGCCCACCAGGACCAGATTTGCCCCCAGAAGACCATAAACCTCGGCAATCCCCAGGCCGATGCCTGAGCTGCCCCCGGTGATGATGGCGGTGCGACCGGCCAGTGTGTCTGGCTTGAACACCAGACGATCGATCCCATTGTGGGGTTGTGCTGTGGTCTGACTCACGAACGTTCCTCGTCTTCTTCATATGTGTTGTGCACCAGTATATGAAGGGGGTCACCGCAGGTATTTCGTTGTTAGCATGACTTGATGCAAATCGCGCATCAAGAGCCCATCCAAATCGAATGGGTATCAAGACCTGAAGAGCACGGCTGTGCAGTCTGCCAGACTCGGACACGTAGCAAGACGGACCAAAGCGTCATAAAGCCATCATTCTTGATCATGCACCAAAACCCACCGGCCATGCACCGCAATATTCACAATTTCCCCAATCTGAACCGAGGAATTGTGGGGCATAGAAGGTAGTGCTCTGGGTTGGACGCCCATGGCGATCGATTCGAGCCAGGAGAACACTCCAATCCATGCAAACAATGCCGCTCACTGCATACCGATGACAAGGTACACGACCTTGCCGATGATCATGCCACGCACTGGCACAGAACTTGCTTTGACAGAGACACACGAAGATCTACTGAGGATTTGCATTCCATGTCTAGACATTCTCTTGATGTCGACTCTGTGAGTCATCGGTTCGGCAGTTATCAGGCACTCGACGATGTCGATGTTTCGGTTCAGGCGGGTCAGATTCTGGCTCTCCTGGGCCCCTCAGGGTGTGGCAAGACAACCCTGTTACGCATCATTGCCGGGTTCGTCCAGCAAACCCGCGGGGCGGTTCGTATCGATGGAGCATCGATCGACCATTTGAATACCAATATGCGCAACATAGGCATCGTGTTTCAGAACTATGCGTTATTCCCTCATCTCACCATCTTTGAAAATGTTGCATTCGGGCTGGCGGCTCGAAACGCCAAGTCTGACTTCATTAATCGCAAGGTGCGCGAGTGTCTGGAGGTGGTTCAACTGCCCCATGTTGCAGACCGGTACCCCCGCCAGCTCTCTGGGGGACAACAACAGCGCATTGCGCTTGCGCGCGCGATTGCGACAGAACCACAGATCTTGCTGCTTGATGAACCGTTTGGAGCACTGGACAAGAATCTGCGCCTTGACATGCAGATCGAGATCAAGCGGCTACAACGCCAACTCGGCTTGACCGCAATTCTAGTCACACACGACCAGGAAGAGGCGATGAGTGTGGCTGACCGGATCGCCGTGATGAACAAAGGCAAAGTCGAACAGATAGGCAGTCCGACGGAGATCTATGACCAACCAGCAACCTCCTTTGTGAATGGCTTTATCGGCAACACCAACCTGCTCAAGGGTCGTGTCACCGAACTGAATGGGGCAACCGCAACGGTTGCGCTTGATGCTGGGGTCACGGTGGTTGCGAGCGGTCGCGAAGGATTGACCCGGGGTGGCCCAGCGTTCATCTCGGTACGTCCAGAGCAAGTGGCGTTGAGTTCGGAACCCGTGGATCAGAGCTGGGAAGTCCAGGTGGATCTGAACCTTCCCATCGGCCCCATGCTGCTTCAGGAAGCTTCCACAAGCGACGGTACCAAGATGAAGATCACTGCACTGCGCCAGGGCAGATCACTGATTCACGGACGAGCCTGGTGCGCCATCAACCCTGACACAGTGCCCATCGCATTTCCAGTCGCTTAACTGCAGTTCTTGAAAACAGAGGAATCGATCATGAAAAAATTTGTCACACGACGTGAATTCATTCGTACGAGCGCAGCGCTCGCAGGCATGGCTGCACTGCCAAGTGCGGCATGGGCCAAAGGCTCGGTCGTTGGCGCCATCTACCCCGGCACCTGGGACGAGGCGTTTCGCAAGATTGTCGCGCCCGCGCTGCTCAAGAGCAGCAACATCAACCTCGACCTGATGCCACTTTATGCCGTCGAGCAGATTGCAAAAGCAAAAGCATCGCGCGGACGTCCTGACTTTGACACGTTCGTGCTCGATCCTGGCCCAGCTGCGACCGGCCTGGCCGATGGCCTGTTTAGTAAATTTGATGCATCCAAAGTGATGAATGTCGCCAAGCTTCAACCCGGCATGGTCACTGAATATGGTGTTCCGGTTGCTGCACAGTTTGTCGGCATTGCCTACAACCCGAAGAAGTTCAAAGAGCCCCCAAAGACCTGGAAAGACCTGTTCCTGGAACCGTACGTCTCACGCCTTGGTCTGACGGGATTTCAGACGACCTTTGGCACCGTGTCCATCATCGAAATTGCCAAACAGTTTGGAGGCTCGATCACGAACGTCGATCCGTTCTTTGCTGAACTCAAGAAGGTCCTCAACAAAGTTGCCGTGATTGGTGGCGGGGCTGTTCCAGCAAGGCCAGTGCGACATCATGTACACCAATACGCAGACAGTCGGCTCGCTCAAGGCTCGTGGCGTGGATGTGGAGTTTGTTGCGCCAGAGTCCGGCATCATTACGTTCTTCACCACAATGCATATTGCGAAGGGCGCCGAGCACGTCGACGAGGCATACAAATACATCAACACCGTGCTCAGCGAACCTGTCCAGGCCGAGCTCATGAAGGCGCCCTACTTTTTTGCGCCGGTGAACTCTGATGTTGCACTCGACGCGTCACTACCGATCAGGAACCTCAATGAAATGAAGTCCATGGTTCAGCATGACTGGAGCCAGATCAATCCATTACGCGCGGGCTGGATCGAACGATTCAACAAGGAAGTGGCACGCTAATGGCTGGGATCCTGACATGGATGGCACGACCCTGGACTCTGACGGCTCCGCTTGCGTTGTGTTTCGTGGCGTTTTTTTTGGCCCCCTTGGTCATCCTGGTGTTTGTGAGCCTGTTCAGTGATGATCAGATCACCATACCAGGGCTGGCAACCTGGTATGGGTTCGTCGCAGATCCGTTTTACTGGAAAGTCACCTTCGATACCGTCAAGCTTGGTTTGATGACTGTGGTGACCACACTGATCATCGGATTTCCGTTAGCGGTCGTGTATCTCAAGTCCAGTGTCAGGACCCAGCGAATCATCATCCTGATTGTCATCCTGCCGTTGCTGCTTTCCGTGGTGGTCAGGACTTTTGCGTGGATCGTGATTCTGTCGCGTGATGGCGTGATTAATCAAACCTTGATGTCTCTGGGACTGATTTCCACGCCATTGCGTCTGCTCCAGACGGAATTCGGACTCGTTCTCTCTTTGACTCAAATCGAGTTGCCACTGATGCTGCTGCCGCTCATCAGCGTCATGGCAAGAATCGACCCCAGCATGCTCGATGCCTCGTCAGCGCTGGGCGCCTCAAAATGGCGAACATTCTTCAAGGTACTGCTGCCGCTGAGTGTGCCGGGTCTGGTTGCAGGCTGCACCCTGGTGTTTGCAAGCTCCACCACAGCATTCATTTCCCAGTCGGTCATCGGAGGCAACCGCCTTGTGTATTTGCCGCTGATCGTCTGGCAACAGTCTCTGGTTGTTTACAACTGGCCGTTGGCAGCGGTCGCCTCGGTAATGTTGTTGCTCTCGGTTTTACTGTGCATTGTCCTGATCGGTCTGGCTGGACGCAAAAGCATGAGGTATTTGAATGTCTAGACGCAACTCGGTTCGCGACATCTCGCATGATGTCGCTGTGTACAGTCTGGCCGGTGTGGCGATGATGATTCTGATCGCCCCTGTGATCATCGTCCTGCTGACGTCGTTCACCGACAGCCAGACACTGCAGTTCCCACCCAAAGGGTTTTCCTGGCGCTGGTATGAGAAGCTGTTTGATCCTGCAGAGTCGCGTCAGATTCACCGCTCGGCCTTGAATACGCTCGAAGTTGCGCTATGGGCCACAGGCGTGGCAGCGCTGTTCGGCACACTGGCCGCGCTCGGGCTTTACCGGTCAAACTCCAGGTGGGCCAAACTGTCTGATACGTTGTTCATGTCACCGCTGATCCTGCCTGGCATATCGTTTGGTCTGGCAGCGCTGATTTACTTCACTTTTCTGGGGTTTCGTCCGTCGCTCATGCTCATGACCATTGGTCACGCCATCATGATCGTGCCGTTTGTACTCAGGACCTCCATGGCCAGCCTCACGCAACTCGACGGATCGCTCCTTGACTGCGCTCGCAGTCTGGGCGCTACGCGATTTTACGCATTCAAACGTATCACCTTCCCGATCATCCTGCCGGGTGTGGCCGCCGGCTCCTTCATCGCTTTCATGGCTTCGGTCGACAACGTCCCTGTCTCACTGTTTCTGTCCGGGCCACGCACCGACATGCTGCCCATCCGGCTTTGGGGAATGATGGAATCCACCCTGGATGTTCGGGTTGCAGCGGTGTCCGGCGTGTTGATCATCACCATCATCGGCGCCATCATCGTCATGGAGCGACTCACGGGTTTGAGCCAGAGGATGCGCGGTGCTTAACGCGTACGAGAACAGTCTGAACACAACCTGTCCTGCCAGTTGGGCAGGGTCGGGCAACATAGATCACGGCCCGCGATCATGGCTCAACTGCCGTCCGGGCTCAAGGTGGCCCGATCACTCCCGATGAAATGCAAACACTTTCGATCCGACACGAGCCCAACACAATCAATCCATCATTTACCGGAGACCAGCCTGTGAAACTGTTAGTCAAGCCTTTGAATGCTGTCGACTTTGCGCCATACGGCGACGTGATATCCATCCCCGCCGCCGCTGGAAGAACTTACTTCGAACAGTCGCTTGGAAACCGTCGACCTGCCGCTCGGCCCAGTCTGTCAACGGTTATGAAACCACCCATGACCACCACCGCCGCTGTACCCGTTGAATTGCTCGAGCGTCACGAGTTTTCTTCGCAGACCTTTATTCCGCTGGCCGATGTCTGCTGGCTGATTGTCGTCTGTCCGCATCGGCCCGAGGGCGGCCCTGACGTGCAGAAAGCAGTTGCGTTCATCGCCAACGGCCAGCAAGGTATCACCTACCGCCCTGACACCTGGCATCACGGCCTGACGGTGCTTTCCGGAGCTGGCAAGTTCGCGGTGTTCATGTGGCGCGATGGCACATCCGGCGACGAGGAATTTGTAAAGGTCCCGCCATTCGAAGTCGACATCGCGCTTTGAGCACTTTTCAGAAAAAGCGGACCACTGGCTTGATCAACTGAGCCACGAGTGCACGCTCGACGACAAATCGCTGATCCAAAATTTGAACAAACCTTTTGTGGAGATCTGAATGTGGCAGCCAGAACGTGACTTTGTGGGCTATGCAAACACCCCACCCGACCCAAAATGGCCTGGCGGCGCCAGGCTGGCCGTAAATTTCGTCATGAACTATGAGGAGGGTTCCGAGCCCTCGGTTCAGGACGGCGAAGGCTACTCTGAAACAGGTCTGACCGAGGCGCATGGTCTGAACCAGACTGGCAAAGGTCGTGACCTCGCTGCCGAAGGCATGTTTGAGTACGGCAGTCGAGTCGGCTTCTGGCGTCTGCAAAAGCTGTTTGAAGAACGCGGCCTGCCACTTACCATATTCGGCTGTGCACTGGCCCTGGAACGCAACCCGCTTGCAGCACGCAAGATACGGGACATGGGCTATGACATCTGTTGCCATGGCTGGCGCTGGATCAAACATTTTGAACTGTCTGAACAAGAGGAACGAGAGCACATCCGTAAAGCCATCGCATCACTGCGCGAAACCGTGGGTGATCGGCCACTGGGCTGGTATTGCCGATATGGCCCGAGCGTCAATACCCGACGCCTGGTGGTCGAAGAAGGTGGTTTTCTGTATGACTCGGACTCGTACGCTGATGAACTGCCCTTCTGGCAAGTCGTCCAGGGCAAGCCGCACCTCGTGGTGCCCTACTCTCTGACCAACAACGATGGCAAGTATGCTGGCTGGATGGGCACATCCGATCAGTGGTTCAGCTTTATCAAAGATGCATTTGACACGCTCTACGACGAAGGCAAGACTCAGCCGAAGATGATGTCCGTCGGTCTGCATATGCGTCTGATCGGCCATCCCGCCCGCAGCGCAGGTCTGAAGCGCCTCCTCGATTACATGATGTCAAAGCCCGATGTCTGGATCGCGAGCAGACAAGCGATCGCACAACACTGGCATGAACATCATCCATATCAGCCATAGAGCCGCGAGGGCATGAGCCATGTGGATCACGCGCCCTGCGGACTGAGTGCATCACCGCCCGGTGCGGCCTCAGCCTGAGGCTCGCGCAGCGAATCCGTCCTGACCGGCTGTCAATCCGATCAGACATGCGCCTCTCGATACCCGAAAGACTGTGGCACTGAGAGGCCAGACGTCCGAACTCGATCAAAAACCTGAACGGACGTCTGAAAATCTTGATGAAACAGCCTGTTTCAAACCAGCAGTACCATAAAAACTCGTGGTCAGCCCGCACGCTGCCGCAAGTGGGCGATCACCTGGGGTGATACCGGCACACCATCGACCTGTGCCTGACGATAACGACCCAGTTCTATTTCACCCGGAACAATGACCGGGTTGTTCGGATCTGCTGCTGGCGTGTCATGCAGAATCCTCGCAAAGTCCTGCATCCGCTGCCCGAGCCAGGCCATTGAGCCAAGCTTCGATGTATCAATAAGCAGAAAAAAGTGCCCCAGGTTTGAAGGCACCCCAGGTTCATCCGACCACGACTTGACGTGGGTCAGGTAGCCTGAGTCGGACAAGAGTCCGGCCAACAGATCCACCGCCAGCGCAAGCCCGTAACCTTTGTGCCCGCCAATCGCCAGCAAAAACCCGCCAAGCGCCAGTTTGGGATCGGAAGTGGGATTGCCATGAATGTCCGTTGCCCAGGTATCAGGAATCGATTCGCCCTTTTGCATCGCCTGGCGGATCTTGGCGCGTGCGGCAACACTCAACGCCATGTCAAGGAGAAAAGGATCGCCATCAGGATTGGGCACACCAAAGGCCAGCGGACTGTTGCCCAGCTTGGGCTCTTTTCCGCCCCAGGGTGCGATCGTGAGACTGGCATTGCTACAGATAAACGAGGCAAAGCCCTGCTGCGCCGCCAGGTAACAGTAGGGAGCAATGGGTCCAAAATGATTACTTGCTCGGGCAAATACGGCTGACACCCCTGCCTCGCGTGCCTGCAACATCGCCTGCTGCAGACTGATCTGCCCGACCAGCGGACCGATCGCATTGTCACCATTGACCTTGCTGATTGCCGCCGCACATCGTTCGATCTGGATATCAGGATCACGCTTGATCCCGCCAATCTCGATCCTCTCACCATACGACTGAACCCGGCTCAAGCCGTGGGTGTGCAGACCAAACATATCGGACAGCACGAGAATCTCTGCAGTCTGCTCGGCATGCTGCTGACTCAATCCATAGGACTGCAAGGCTTTGACAGCCAGTGCTGTCAGTTCACTTTGTTGAATTCGTTCCACGCTGGCGATTTCCACTTAAGTCTATCTGTGTTGGGAGTCTGTTGACCGCAATGCGTGCCAACCCGAGTCGATCCGGGTTGATCCACGGCAGAATATGGTTGGTGCCGGTTGGTCCAGATCGCGCCAGTCCCGCCGGCTCA
>CAZBIN010000005.1:0-17798 GCA_964491995.1 uncultured Orrella sp. | reverse complement strand
CACCCCGATAAACATGACGCTCGGGACAACACTGGACACCGGGGCCAACGCTGCACGCACAATAAAGGCGCAGTATGCGCGTCGGCATCGTTGCCGGCAACAACGAAGCGCTGGATAATACCGATCGGGGAGATCCTGCTGCTTGCGCCATGCACATCCCGGATGTCATCAGCCCCCACCAATGGAGAAAACTCGTGACCGGGGTAACCACGCTCATCTGCCGGTTCAACTGACGGAATGCTCACGGTTGTCCATGCTGCTAACCTATGAGTTTTACTGTTAGCCTTGACAACCCTAGGGTCATTGGCACGCTCTTAGGCACGCTGACCTGAAGAATCAAGGCTGTTTCGATGGGCCGGGGATCCCGGCTCGCGCACGGCTGCGACTATCAAGCCAATTAGAATTGCCTCCATCGACACGTCGATCCTAAAGAATCAATACCGGAGATACATCATGAAGAAATTTAGTCTTCACAAGCTTTCGGCTGCAGCGCTGCTGACAGGTGCAATGGCATTGTCTGTTGCATCGGCACCTGTGGCCGCCCAGAACGCACCGTTCAAGAACGCGACCATGGTGGTCGGATTTTCTGCCGGCGGCGGCACTGACATGACCACTCGTACCGTGGCCACCCAGATTGCCCAGGACAACGAAGGTCTGGCCGTTGCCGTTCTCAACCGACCCGGTGCCGGCGGCATCGTTGCCCAGCAAGGTCTGTTGACAGGACCCAAGGATGGATCGACCATCATGCTGACCTCGGTCGGTCCGTTGACGGTTCTACCGCACCTGCAAAAAGTGGGGTTTGACGTCCAGAAGGACTTCGTGCCGCTGTCGATGGCCGTGAACTTCCCGAACATCCTTGTGGTTCCAGCCTCGCTCGGTGTCAAGACCTTTGACGAATTCATTGCATACGCAAAAAAGAATCCCGGCAAGGTGAACTATGGCTCGTCGGGTATTGGTGCAGCCTCGCACATGGCTGGAGAATTGCTCAACCAGCGCGCCGGTATCGACATGATGCACATCCCCTACAAGGGCGGTGCACCGGCCATGACTGATCTGGTTGCGGGTCGTGTAGATGCCTACTTTGGTGTACCTTCATCGGTCAAGCCGCACATCGAGTCCGGCGCACTGATTCCGATTGCGTCCTCCGGAGAAAAGCGTTCAGCGCACTACCCCAACATCCCTGCGCTTGGCGAGATCTACCCTGGCTTTAACGCCACCAACTGGTACGCCTTCATCGCACCGGCCGGCACACCGCCTGAAGTTGCCCAATGGTGGAACCAGCAGATTGTCAAGGCACTGAAAAACCCGGATGTTCAGGCGCGTATGAACAAGGTTGGACTCGACATTGACTATTCAACACCTGAAGAGCTCGCCAAAGCCATCAACACCGAGTCCGCGATGTGGGCTGCCATCATCAAAGAGCGTGGCATCAAAATGGACTGATGGATGGCTAACAGGGACACTTGACAGCCGATAGATAGTTGAGGAGTGAAGCCCCGTCTCTGCCTGCGAAGCGCCTGTGACAGCAGTGTCCAGGCGCTTCGTTTTCACCCTTCGTTTTCACCCATGAGCGCCTTGCCTCAAAGCGACTCTGGTTAATATCGGTCTTTTTGAGTTTGGTGTCATTCCTGTTTGCTGTAAGTCTTCTTTTAGTGTTTTGAACCGACCGCCCGCGTCGATTGCGCGGTCCTGTTATCCCGTGTCCGTGACTGGCAAGGCAGTCTGTCGATTCTGAACTGAACCCCTGAGCACCCTGAACATGTCCTCCTCTTCTTCGAACAACCCTGTTGCCCTTGAACTGGCCCGCCGAATCGTTGATTTCAACGTTGATATCATCCCTGAGCAAGCGATCGAGTCATCCAAAGTCGCCATTCTTGACACCATCGGCATCACACTGGGTGCGGTTCAGGAACCCTCCATCCGTCACCTGATCAGCGCCATTGAAGTCGGGTCAGCGCCGGGTGCGCTGTCGGATACGCAACTGCCATCCAGTGCTGGACTGGCTTGCGTATTCGGCACTCGTCTCAGGGCCGGCATACTGGATGCGGCGATGATTAACGCAACCGGTTCGCACGCCCTTGACTATGACGACTTCAGTCAGCCAATGGGGGGGCACCAGTCAGCGCCGCTGGTTGGCGCTCTGTTTGCCCTGGCTGAGACACAGAAAATATCGGGCATTGATCTTCTGCATGCTTACGTGGTCGGTATCGAGACCGAAATCCGCGTCGCCCGCGCGGTTAACTTCCATCACTATGACAAGGGTTGGCATCCGACAGCGACGATCGGAATATTTGGAACCGTCGCGGCCTGTGGCTATCTGCTCAAACTGACAGAAGCCCAACTTGCGACTGCACTGGCCATCTCCACATCGCTTGCCAGTGGCTTGAAGGGCAACTTTGGCACGATGGTCAAACCCCTGCATGTTGGCGCATGCGCAAGAAACGGTCTGTTGGCGGTATTGCTGGCGAGATCTGGCTACGATGCCAGTCTGGATGCATTCGAACACAAGCAGGGATTTTTTAACGTTTACAACGGGTCGGGCAACTACGACGCCACTAAAATCTTCGAGAACTGGGCCAACCCACTTGAAGTGCTGAGCGACCAGATGGGCCTCAAACAGTTTCCTTGCTGCGGCAGTTCGTTGCCCGCAGTCACGATGATGCTCAAACTCAGGCAACAAGAGACTTTTTCTCTTGATGATGTGCGCGCCATCGAAGTGTTGCTGCATAAACGTCGTCTGACACATACTGACAATCCGAACCCTACCTCGGAACTGGCTGCCAAGTTTTCCACGCAGTACAACGTGTGCCGGGTGTTGGTCAGTCAGGCTTTGAGAATTGCAGACTTTGTGGGCGATGCGATCTATGAGCCCGACGTGCGAAGAATGATGGCACTCACCACGACCAGACCCCATCCCGACATGCCGGATGACTCGCCCAACCAGTTTGGTGCAGAAGTGCGCGTCACACTCAAGAACGGTGTCACACTCAGCCGCAAGATTGACAATCTGGTCGGCCGAGGCATCAGCTACCCGATGACAATCGACGAACTCTGGGAAAAATACAGTGACTGCGCCCAGGTCTGCCTGACCCCTGAAAAAATCCGTCAATCCTTTGACACATTGCTCAGGCTCGAGCAGATACAGGATATCCGGGAATTGACAGATCTTCTGATGGCTCGAGACTGACGACAAACTGAGGGATCGCAGGGGGAATTGCCGTGATCCGGCCCCTGCGCCCCCCAAGCGATCACCTCATCGATCGAATGGACGGATCAAAAGATCAAGCAGCGGTTGCACAGTTTGCGCCTGATCCAGCGAATCGGTCAGACGCAGATAGTCGTCAATGGTCGAGGAGGAAATCAGCCCACCCACGATGTTTCTGAATTTGTAGACGACATCGTCGTGTGAGAGCGGGTTTTCCGGACTGCCACGCCGGTTGAGAATTTCATGGGACAGCGAACGGCCATCGATCAGATCAACCCGTACCCGGGCTGCGTGACGAAACGCAGGACCCATGGCATCAATTTCCGGATCAACAGAGGCATCGATTTTCTGGATAAAACTCATGATGGCAGGATCTGCAATCCGGCTCTGATCATACTGCGCGACAAAGGCCATGCCATCCAGAGCGGTAACTGCCAGACCATAATAGAGATTCATCTGGGCTGCAGTCACACCTTGGGCACGGTAGTCCCAGGCACAGTGCGTATACGTCATCTGGCTGATACCGACCGAGACCTTCTGAATCTGTTGGGGTGTGATCTGATGCGACTTCAGGATGTGGGCAAAGGCGTCAAGCGCACAATGAATACTGGTCACACAGGCATGTGGCTTGTAACCGACCTTGCCGGTCTCCCATTGCTGACCGAGGCCATCGAGCAAGCGAGAATAGTCTGGTTTACCTGAGTAACTGCTTAGGTACCCACCGTAGGGCGCCTCAAGCACATCCTCAATGCCGGTAAATCCTCGAGCGGCCAGCAAGGCCGAATACACACCACTCTGCGCAGCCCGGCCACTATGGAAACGCTTGACCATCGCGCCTTCCTGAGCCGCCATCAGCCCTCCGGCCTGAGACCCTACAATCCCGAGTGCGTGCTGCGTCGCGGTGGCATCGAGCCCCATCATCTTTGCAGCACAGGCGGCCGCGACAAACACGCCAGACGTGCCCTGTGGATGAAAGCCTCTGAAAAAAAGATCCATGGTCGCTGCGTTGCCCGCTCGCGTGCCGATTTCATACCCCGCCACCATCGCTGTCAGAACATCCTTGCCACTGGCAGATCCCGTCTGTTGCGCAAAACCCAGTACAACCGGTGTCGCAATCGAGCCGGCGTGAACGATGGATTCCTTGTGAATATCATCAAGCTCAAAGGCATGACCGGCTGTCGAGTTCACCAGAACGGCGTTTGCAAGGGATGTCTTGCGGTTGGTACCCCAGATCGATACCACCGGCCTGGCGCCCTCCTCATCCACCATATCTGAAACATGCTGGGTCCACGGCAACGTCACGCCGTACAGACAACATCCGATGCTATCGAGCACACTGGTTTTCATGCGCTGAACAACATCCTGGGGAATGTCCTCAAATTTCAGCTCAGACGCAAACTGCGCCAGAACACGTGTCTGCCCTGCACCCGCCCCTGACATTCTCTCGTTCTGATTTTCCGATTTCACTGGTACTTCCCCTCTGATTTCTAATGAGACTGGATGGTCTGGCGATGATCTTGACGAGCTCAATTGTCGCTAAAAAAACAACTGTCCAGAACACAATGATGACTCTCGAGCCTGCGGGAACAGAATGCGTCTCGCAACAACCTTCACCGCAATGAGATCTCTGCTGGTTGGGTCATAACCCAGTGCCAGGGGTATTGCTACGAGGTTGAGTCCCGGAAAGCGTGCGATCGCCGCTCCTGATGGAGCAAGGCCTGCGCCGACGCCTCAATGACACCAACACTTCGCCAGGCCAGCACAACCGAGACCAGCACACCCAAGGTCAGTGATACCAACATGGCCATCATGCCCCAGTGATCCAGCACGACACCGGCAGCAACCGGCAACGACAGTCTTGTGATTGTGAAAAGTGTCGTCTGCAATCCGTAGTCCGTGGCATTTCGCTGAACCCGGGTAAAGAACATCGTCAAGCCAAAGATCAAGCCCGATACGGCACCCATGCTTGTGGCGAGAGCCA
Source organism: uncultured Orrella sp. (assembly GCA_964491995.1). Classification (GTDB taxonomy): domain Bacteria; phylum Pseudomonadota; class Gammaproteobacteria; order Burkholderiales; family Burkholderiaceae_B; genus Algicoccus. Next base: position 12,612 of record CAZBIN010000005.1, on the reverse strand, counting down.
TCACACTGACCGTCAGCGCAATCACGCCCAGATCGGCCCAGACCGCCAGGCTCAGGAAAATCAAAGCACACAGCGACATCGACAAGTAAATCCCGATGGCCGGACCAACCCCCAGACGCCGGGTAAGGCGACCACTCGCCAGACTGGCCAATGCTCCCACACCGCCCCCGAAAACGCCCACCACAAACGCGACCGCCTCCAACGCCATCCCCTGGTCCAGCATCAGAGGTTTCAAGTAAAGCCACGCGGTGCCTATGAACGGAAAGCCTGTCAGCAATACGACAGTCCATTGCCGAGCGCCCGGCTGTTCAAAGAATCCCGCCCAGTCGCGCAGCACCGAAGAGACAGGTAATGAGTCCTGATCGACATCTCTGGCCCGCGGCGCAAAGCGCAGCGATGCGGCACTGACCAGGCCCACCATCCCTGCAAGTAAACCCAGACCCATCAAAAGAAAAGGTACCTGCCACCCAAAACGGAGCTGCACAATGATCATCACACCACCGCCCAGAATCGCGCCAAGAAAAAGTGCGGCCGCACGAATGGTGCCCGCGGTTAACTGCTCGCTTCTAGGCAGACACTGGATAGCCAGCGCATTTAACGGAATGTCTGCCCAGGTCGCCATCACGCTGATGACCAGGGTGAGCACAAAAAGACCGACGCCGTCATCGATCAGATTGTCGCGCCCGATCGCCCAGAACAGCATTAGCAACAAGGCACTCAAGCACATCAGCCAGAGCAGGTCATGTGATTTGCCGAGCCTTACCCGCTGAACCGGAATCGCCAGCAGGAACTTGAACAGAGCAGGCAAAGCCGCCAGTTGAAACAGTCCGATCTCGACGCCTTGCCAGCCATGCTGACGCATGACGAGTGGCAGACCAAACATCAGGTAGATACCGGGCATGGCCAGCACCAGATTCATCCAGCCAAACAGACATTGCAAACCGAGTCGTCTGTATCGAGTCTTGAACATTCTTCAGTCCTTTCGTGCGACAAGAACCGACACAGGTGCCACAGGAAACCGTACGTCATGGATCTGGTCCGTCAAACGCAAGCCAGCTTGCTCCAGCATGGTTGCCAGCTGCCCCTGGTAGGAGACAAAGCGGCCTTGCATACGAAGACCCAGGTAGTATTGAAGAACAGGATGGGCCTTGTCCGGATCTCGATCAATTTCAGCATGACAACTGACAAGCACACCACCTGGGCGAAGGGCGTTGTAGATGCGAGCCAGAAGACTCGGAACATCGGGCACAAAATGGAGCACCGATGCGCACCAGATCAAATCGTAGTCCCCCCCGAAATCATCTGTCGCAAGGTCGCCTTCGCAGACCTCGACCCGATCCGCCACCTGCGATATTTCGACGTTCTCCCGAATCACGGCAGCCACCGCGGGATACTCGAACACCACGACGGACAACTCGGGATTTGCCCGAGCCAGTGCGATCGCAACCAGACCAGGCCCGGCACCGAGGTCCAGCATTCTTTGTCTCTTGAGAAAGCCCTCCTGGCCTTTCATGATCTGTGTTGCAATGTCGACCGTGATCGCACGCTGTTCCTGACCAATCTGAGTCTGCGCAGCCTGCGCCCAACGATGCTGCAACTCCGATGCTTCGGTCTCGAAACCGCCTGGCTGACCGATCAGTAGCACGCTGCGAAACTGCTCGCCCGCCTGTCGCAAGACTTGATAACGATGCAAGAGTGCATCGCCGCAATAGTGTTCTGACGCCACATCCAGGTAGGGACGAAACCGGGGCTCAAGACGATAGAGGGGCGGACCAGAAGCGTCTCGACCAAGCTCCAGAACGTGCATGCTCCAGAGCAGCTCGACAAGATAGGTCGTTGCGCAGATTTGCCGATTCAGTTGCTTTGCAAGTGCCTCGATACTAATGAAATCCACAAGGTGCCTGAACGCGCCGATCGTCAAAGCGGCACTGAGAACGTCAGCATCCAGACCGGACAACTGGGCGTTCCAGCACGGCTGCAACACGTGATCTGATCTCAGACGTGTGACGAAGGAATCTGCGGAAAATAAGGTATCAATCACGAAATTTCCTGAAAAGGATGCCGGCGTCGTTCATTAAAGGTGGCGCTGGACGTGGAGGCTTCTGCAAGCCCGATGCTTTCTATAGAGCAAACCGGACATGTGCCGGCATGAAAGTGGTTGCTGGTATCCAGGCCTGGGTTCGGATATAGTCTCAAAACTAAGTATTTCTTTCTTATGCGGATTGCATGAATTCATATCCAGCAGAACTTAAGTGCGCCAGACAGCGCGAGGCAGGCCGCTATGCCCCTGCGTAAAGTCACCCACCGGATACCCGCGGAGCTGCCGCGCCTTCGCAAAACCATGCCCAACGGCAAGGTCAGACTCAGCCTGCCTGACGCGTTAGGTCACTGCTACAGCGACTATGTGGAACTCGAGTCCGGTCTTGGGATCGGATATCTGCACTATCACGCAACAGTGCCTCTGATCGAAGAGACGACAGGTCCTCATACCGAACGCGTGGTCGTGATCACGATTGGACTTCAAGGGCAATCCACCTACGAGAGCCAAGACGGCACAAAGCTTGAGTTCAGCGCCAATCACGTCACCATCTCTTCTTTTTACCCAAGCCGTGGCTGGCGAATCTATTGTGCGGACCAGACAGTCAGCCAGCTCAGACTCGTCGCTCACGAGTCCTTTATCAAGAAATACCTGGGACAAAGCCGTACTGACGAAATCTTGGGCAGCAAAAGGCTATGCCATCTCGCATTTCGGAACGTGACGCCTGAGGTCATGGTGCATGTCAAGGCGCTTCTGAGCTACCTGACGCCATGTCAAGGGCCGCTGCCACGCCTGGATCTGCACATCCATGCCCTGAGTCTTCTGAACGCCCAGCTGAGTGCGCTGTCTCAAACACCGCAACACGGCATTTCGCCATTCTCGCCATCTGAGATCGAGCGTATCAAGCGAGCCCACCGCATCATGAGCGAGCAACTCGATCAAGTGATCACGATGGAATATCTGGCCACAGCCACTGGCATCAACAAGAACAAGCTGAGAGAAGGCATGATGTATCTGTATCAGGCCACGCCGGCAGATCTTTTGTTGCAACTGCGTATGCGAAAGGCTTTCGCATTGCTCGCGTCAGGGCTACAGATCTCCCAGGTCGCCTGGGAGGTGGGCTACAAGTTTCCCAACAACTTCACCGTCGCTTTTACGCGCTTTTATGGCCAGTCGCCCAAAAAGATATTCAGCAAGCGCTACCTGAAGGCAAGCCGCGCCCAAGATCACTGAGCTGCATTAGCGGCATATCGACGCTCAATGACAGCACCTTTACCCAGCAAAACGCGGACTGCCTTTTTGGCGCATTGAAGCTTGCCTCTCGAGTTTTTTCTGAGCGTGAAGACTCTCTCGCAGCACCCATTTCCTGAATATTATTTTTTTCATAGTTTTCAGGTTTCATCGAATAGAAACCGTCCGTTGATGAGAGTCATTCGTGATCACTTCAGAGTAATAATACTAATCATTCTCATCCAGTATGGATTGTCACCAGATGAAACTTTCGCCCCTTGTCGAGCCTGCAAACGCCATGACAAATGAGGAGGTACAGCGCTACAGTCGGCACATTCTGATCCCGGGTCTGGGCATGGAAGGTCAGCTCCGTCTCAAAGCTGCAAAAGTTCTGGTCATTGGTGCAGGAGGGCTGGGCTCGCCTGTATTGCTTTACCTTGCAGCCGCCGGAGTCGGAACTATCGGTGTAATCGACTTTGATCGGGTCGATCTCTCGAATCTGCAGCGCCAGATCATCCACGATGTCGATTCGATCGACATGTTGAAGGTACAAAGCGCGACATGCAAAATCCAGCGACTCAATCCGTTCATTCATGTCGAGGCCATCGCGCAGCGTCTGACCCGGGAAACTGCCATCGCCCTTCTGAACCCTTACGACCTGGTGATCGATGGCACCGACAACTTTGCAACCCGCTATCTGGTCAATGACGCATGCGTCTTGGCAAACAAGCCTTGCGTGTGGGGTTCCATCTTTCGCTTCGAAGGACGTGCATCGGTTTTCTGGGAAGGTGCCCCCGATGGGCTGAATCTGAATTACAGGGACTTGTATCCGGAGCCGCCGCCTGCTGACTCGAGTCCATCGTGCGCGCAGGCAGGCGTGTTGGGCGTGGTGTGCGCGACCATTGGCTCAATCATGGCGACGGAAGCCATCAAGCTCATCACGGGTCTTGGAGAGCCACTGCTCGGTCGGCTCGCAGTCTACGATGCGCTGGAAATGCGCTACCAGGAGTTCGCGATCAGGCAGGACCGCCGTCGCAAGCCGATGACACGCCTTGAAGATGACTATGAGGTGTTTTGCGCTGGCGGTCAGAGGCATACACAAGTCGAATCCAGCTCGACAATCAACGTCTTTGATTTGCGAGAAATGCTGGCCTGCGATCCGTTGGTCCGCCCGCACGTCATCGATATCCGCGAGCCCGGCGAATGGGCAATCGTGCGCATACCTGGCGCCGTTCTAAGGAGCCGATCTGCGACTTTGCCTGCCGAGCTGGTGGAGGAGTTCGGTCCGGACGCCTGCCTCGTCATCAGCTGCAAAACCGGCCTTCGCTCTACAAGCGTCATGCATGAGCTGATTCAAATGGGCATGAAAAATGTACGCAGCCTGGACGGAGGAATCATGGCCTGGATTGAACACATCGATCCCACCCTGCCCACTTACTGACAGGATAAGCCTGACTGAATGAACCTGACCGAATGAACCCACAAAAAATGGCCCTGCTGACCACAAACTCTGTTCTTGACCAGGTGATGACTCACGCCCGGCGCTCTCACCCGATAGAAGCGTGCGGGATGGTAGTTTCGCAACGGGGTGAGCGGGTGGCATCCGAGGTGGTGCCATTCAGAAATCAGGTGGCATCCCGGGTTGCTTTCCGTTTTGATCCGTCAGAGCAACTGCAAGTTGCCCTGCGCCTGGAACGCCAGAACAAGGTCTGCCGAGCGATTTACCACTCGCACACGGCCAGTCAGGCATACCCTAGTCGTCAAGATATTGCCGGTGCAAGCGACCCCGGACTCCACTACCTGATTGTCTCGACATGGGATCAGGCCACAGAGCCTTTTCGAAGTTTCAGACTAACCCATGGAGCAGTGACAGAGGAAACCATTTCGGGATCCGGTCAATCCGTTCTCACCGCTCATTGTCTACCCACCCACTGTCTACCCACCCAGAGCACAAGCGAGCAAGCCATGTCTGTTGTTGTGATCATTCCCTCCCTCTTTCAAAACCTGACCACAGACAAGAAGAAGGTCTACGCCCAAGGTTCAACGGTTGGACAAGTCATTGAGCATCTGGAAAGCCAGTTTCCCGGACTCAAGCGCAAACTCATCGATGACAAGACAGCACACGAATTCATCAACCTGTACGTCAATCAAAGAGACATCCGGTTCTGCGAGGGGCTGAACACTCGCACCGAGCCTGGCGACACCCTGACCATTTTGCCTGCGGTGGCTGGCGGATAGCAAAACTTACAAATTTGCGGCGATGACACGGGCCGGGTTCGACCCGGTCCTGGAATCCTGTTGTCTTCTTATTCTGGTGTTGGGCATGCGAATTCTGTCAAATGACTTCTCTCTTTCGCTGGCAAGGGCGTCTCTCGTGCCTCGATGCAAGCAACTACGCACCAGTCTGATTCATCAGGCAAGCGCATTGGGTGTTCAAAGCACCACGGTTGACCTCGATTCGCCAGCTGGCACGGAATTTATTCTGCACCATCCTGCCCTGGCGCCCGTCAGCTGCGAGATCACCTCCCCCGGTAACTGGCTTTCCCCGGCTTATCAGACAGAATTGATCCTGCAAGCCGCAAGCGGTGTCATGTCAGTGCATGGGCGCGCAACCAACAATACACGGCCTCTCGCAATCCATTATGTCAGCGTTCTATGCAGTGCGATCGCGCTTCTGGGTGCACTGGCCTGCGCCATCGGCCAGTTGCGTGGCGGATCTTTTCGGCGAGTTGGCGTCTCGCCATTGGGTTGTGGGCATCTGAGTATTGCGCAGTACCTGGCCGAGGCCACTGCAATGCAGAATCGCGGGCGATCTGATCTGCATTCCAGGGATAGCCATCCCTTGCCACCTTGCCCGCCTTTCGTCTCCGCAGATGATGTTGCATTCGAACTTGAAACCTTGAGGGCTGAGCCCTGGCGCCGGTTCTGGGACAGCGTGGGCATTGGATCCGATATTGCGGGTCAGGCGTGGAAGTCCTTTCTACTGAGGTACGCAACCGCGACCTGCGTGCTACCGAGCGCCTGCATAGGCGCACTGCACCGGCTGCCATTCGAGCAAATATCAAACTGCGCCCATCGTGCAGGCATTGCTGTTGTTCGGGTTCGTCGTCTTGAGGATCGCCAGTCCGATCCAGACTACCCAGAGTCCCGGCTGAACCCCTGGCGGTTTCAGGAAACGTTGTATCAAGCCACAGGCACAGACACCGCTACCCCCCTCCAGCGACCAATGCACCCACCGATGCACCTACCATTACAGGGTCTGAAGGTTCTCGAGTCATGCCGCCGCATCCAGGGTCCTCTGGCGGGTCATCTGCTCGCGCTCATGGGCGCGCAGGTAACTCGGGTGGAGCCACCCGGTGGCGATCCGCTTCGAGCGATGTCACCTTGCGTGGATGGTTGCTCGGTTCGCTTTAGCGTGTTGAATCACCTGAAGTCCGTGGTTGAAACTGACATCCGCTCATCGAGCGGTCGTGACAGGATTCACGAATTGGCGAATGCGTCTGACGTTTTTATTCACAACTGGGCACCCGGCAAAGCTGAACAATTACAACTGACACCGCAGCGACTGCATGTCGCGAGTCCAGGCCTGGTCTATGTCTATGCCGGTGGATGGCATCAGGCCAATATCAGCGCGCCGGCAACCGACTTCACGGTACAGGCCTGGTCGGGTGTTGCCAGCACTATCGCAACCGGATCTCGCTCGAGGAGGGTCTCTCTTTACCGTGCTCGATGTGCTCGGTGGCGTTGTCTGCGCTCTGGCCACGACAGCGGCAATTTTGCGCCGAACCCTCCGGAAATCCAGCCTGTTTGTTGAAACATCGTTGCTCGGCACGGCAGATCTATTGATGTTGTCCGGTGCCTTGCCGCGCTCTGCCGATATCACCAGCGGCGTCTTCAGGACTCAGGAGGGTCTGATTGCCATTGACTGCCAGAGCATTAATCAAACCCGTCTTCTGACCAGGGTACTGGGTGCTCCCCATGGCCTGCCGGACTGGTCTGGACGTGCAGTCGAGAAATATCTCAGCAGGCATCTCAAAACCCGCACTGCACGTACGTGGGAGGCCGAACTGAACAGCCTCGGCATCAGTGCCTGCACAGTCACCGAAGACCTTGCCGCCCTGAGTGAAGACCCGCGACTGACCGGGTGCTTTGACACAGGATCGTACTGCACACCCTCTTCCCCATGGAGTTTTCAATGAATGCCAAGATCAAGATTACGGATCTGGTTCCCGCGCATGACCGTCAACGCTGGGCCAAATCGGGTATCTACCCTTGCAAGCCTGTTTTCGAGTTGTTTTACAGCAGAGCGCTGACCCAACCCGACCAGATCGCGGTGCACACCCCAAAAGCCAGCATCACCTACAAAGAACTGCTTGATTCCGCTCTACGGCTGGCCAATGGATTGCGTCATGCCGGCATTGCTGTGGGCGATGTTGTTGCCTATGAACTGGCCAACGACTGGCTCTGCTGCACGATCGATCTTGCTGTTGCAGCAATCGGCGCCATCGTCGCGCCGTTTCCACCCGGACGTGGAAGACTGGATACTCAATCCCTGCTCAACCGCAGTCAGGCGCGTGCGTTCATCGTGCCCCAAACACATGGACAAGCAGATCGATGCAACTTGATCGACTCACTCGGGCCAAACCTTCCCCATCTTATGTTACGGATTGTTCAAGGCGATCCTCGCGCAGGCTGGATCACGCTCGATTCGCTGCTCACGGACAATCCAGTTGCAATCGATACCCTGCCAAAGATCTGCCCTGACTCGCCAGTGAGACTGCTAGTCTCGTCAGGCACCGAGTCCGAGCCCAAGCTTGTGGCCTATTCACACAATGCGTTAATTGGCGGGCGAGGCAGATTTCTGGAAAACATTGTGTCTTCAATGACCCATGTGCGTGCGCTCTATCTTGTGCCATTGGGTTCGTCGTTTGGCTCAACCGCCACCTTTGGTGTTGTGTGCTGGCTCGGCGGAACACTGATCCTTCTTCCCGGGTTCGATGTCAGTCAGGCCATCCAGGCCATCGAAACGTTTTGTCCAGATTTTATTCTGGGAGTGCCAACCATGTTGCAACGAATGGCAGCAGATCCAGCCTTGTCTGCGATCGACAAAGCCAGCCTGGCCGGACTGATTGTTGGAGGGGCTGTCATCGATCCCGCCACTGTCAAAAAATGCTCCGAGGCGTTTGGCTGCGCCTTCATTTCCTTATACGGTTCGGCCGATGGCGTGAATTGCCACACCCGCCTTGACGATCCGATTGAAGTTGCACTCTCGAGCGTTGGTCGACCCAACCCTGATGTATGCGAGATCCGGATCGTCAATGAACACGGGCAGGAACTCCCCACAGGGTCAATGGGTGAAATCATCGCCCGGGGGCCTTTGAGCCCGATGCAGTATGTCAACGCACCCGAACTCGACCACTTGTACCGAGACGCCCACGGTTGGGTGAGAACGGGAGACCTCGGCCATATCGATAAGGAAGGCCGACTGGTTCTGCAAGGTCGCAAAAAGGACATCATCATCCGCGGTGGCGCAAACATCAGCCCCGCACAAATCGAGGGCCTGATCATGAACCACCCCGATGTGGTCAGCGCCGCATGCGTGCCTGTCCCCGACGTTGACCTCGGACAGCGGACATGTCTGTGCATCACCTTGCGCCAGGACGCAACAAAACCCTCTCTGAAGGCGATCGCTGACTATCTGCTAAGTGAAGGTCTGGAGCGCACCAAACTGCCGGAATACCTGCGCTTTTATCGCGATCTGCCCATGACACCGGCAGGCAAGATTGACAAATCGGCTTTGACCGAAGACGTGCGATGTCTGGTTGAAATCCGTTCAGCCAATGTCAATAACGACTTACATGATGCTTAAACACTCAAACGCAAATCTACCGTTCCTTCACGGCGCTTATCGACAGAAAGTCCCCGACAGCCTGTTGCATCAGCGCAAGCCCCTGCGCAGTACCGCACCGATATCCGTACTGGCATGCATTCATCTGCTGGCATCCGGCACGCCTGGAACCGTCTGGGCCCAGGAGGCGGTCGAAAGCAGTCCCGTCAGCCAGGCCTTTGCACTACCTGAGATTACAGTTACAACCGACAAGGTCGACCAGTTTCTCGACAAAGTCCCCGCCAGCGTGGTGGTGATCGATGGCGCAGAACTCGAACAGTCCGGTGTCATCCGTCTGGAGCAGCTTGAGGGCCGCATCCCGGGTCTGGCGTTTCAGCCATTCGGACAAGCAGGTGTGAGCGCACCCGCCATGCGTGGTCTGACAACTGCCAGCATCAACAGCCTTTCAACCTCAACACTTCTCTTGATCGACGGCGCGCCCACCCTCACGGCTCAGGGCTTTGACTACAGTTTGCTTGACGTTGAAAGCCTTGAAGTGGTGCGAGGACCGCAGTCAACACTTTATGGTCGCAATGCCGAGGCGGGTGTGATTTCCGTCAAAAGCCGACCGATAGACGGTCCGGCAAGAAGCAGCGTCTCTGTCGCTGCAGGAACCCGCCAGCTCTTGGGGGCACAGCTGTCACTGAACCGTCCCATCGTTGAAAACACGCTGTATGGCAGCATTGCCGGCAACTGGTTGAGCCAGCAAGGCTTTATTGAGAATGTTCGAACCGGCGACAAAGCCGATAACCGCCAACTGCAAAACCTGCACCTTGGACTGCACTGGACACCGACAGATTCAACCGATGTGACATTGCGATACGCTTACTCCCAGTTTGATGATGGCGCTGCACTCTGGGGCTCGGCGTCTGCGCCACGGGCGACCGTCGCTTCGGGCTCGCCAAGCTGGAATCGTTCATCAGGCCAGATCCTGTCGCTCAACGCTCAGCATGCGTTCGAATCAGGGCTCAAGCTGGCCTCCGTAACAGCGTGGAACGCATTTAACGATCACATCGCCCAGGACACCGATTTTCTACCTCCAGATCTCATGCGGGTCGGACGAAACAATCAGCTACGCACGCTTTCTCAGGAACTGCGCCTGAGCGGAACGGCAGGCGCGTCAGACTGGCTGGTGGGGGTCTATGGCGACTGGGGCAATAACGAACTCCAGACTGTCACCAAGAACCGACGAGGTCTGGCCAATGCTCGAGCCAATCAAAAATCCAGCACTGCCGCCATCTTCAGCAACTGGAACATTCCACTGTCCGAGAAATGGACGATGTCGGCGGGTGCCAGGGTTGAACACATCAATGTGAAATTCTCTCCGGTGGGCTCGACGACAAAAAGTCAGGACTGGACAAGTTTCCTGCCACGCGTCGCATTGCAATACCAATACCATCCCGAGAACCAGTGGTACGCCAGCGCCAGCAAAGGCTTGCGTACAGGCGGCTTCAACATCCTCTCACCGGCCATGAACTACCCCTCGTACGGTGCCGAGAAAGTCTGGTCTTACGAGACCGGCCTCAAAGGGAAACTGTTTGATCAGCGTCTGCGTTACTCGCTGGCGGCGTACTACATGACAATCACTGACATGCAGGTCATGCAGATGCCAACTCCGGGCGTGGTGTTTATCAGCAGCGCGGCAAGCGCCACATCCAAAGGCATTGAACTAGATATGGACTACCTGCTTGCCAGGAACTGGCAACTCATCGCAGGGGTTGCGTGGAACCGCACCCGGTTTGATCAGTTCAGCAATGGATCGGCTAACTACGCCGGTCGTCGCAACCCCTTCGCTCCGGATCTGACAGGACATATCGGTCTGCGCTATCAAAACCCGCAAGGATGGTATGTCCAGGCAAGTGTCCGAGGCAGCGGCATGGTCTATCTGGACCCGGCCAACCGGTACAAGCGCAATGGCTTTGCCGTGGTCGATCTGGCGGCAGGTTATCGACAGGACAACTGGGAGCTTGCGCTCTATCTCAATAACGCGACCAACCGGCAATACGATGCTGTTGGCTACGTGAACGGCTACGTCAGCGTCTACAGCCAGCCGCGCGAAGTGGCATTGCGCCTGACCTGGAAAATTTAAGCCATCTGACGCGCCCGCCCAGAAGGAGAGTCTGTTTGAACAACGAGACACGGAATCATGCAGACGTATCCATCGATCTGGCCAGGCGCGTCGAAGCTTTCGTCAGCCACAAGATCCTGCCGCATGAGAGACGTCTGGCGACACATGACCCACAGGCCGAACTGCTGCAACAGTCGCTCATCAAGCATGCGATTGATGCCGGGCTTTACGGCATCTTCTTTCCATCGGAGAACGCAGGCAAGCTGCAAAGCCTGAGCGACTACTTGCCTGTCGCTCAACAGGAAGGACGCTCTGCATACGGACCCGGGATATTCGGTGCTGATCTCGCACTGGATTGCCATCTGCTGGCCCGTCATGCAACTCCCCTCGTCAAGAACCGATACTTGAGTCGCATGGCTCAAGGTCGAGCTGTGTCGAGTTACGCCATGTCCGAGCCCGACAGCCTGGGATCGATTCCAGCCACCATCCAGTGTCGAGCCATCATGAGAGACGGTGTATGGCGCGTGACTGGCCGAAAGTGGTTCATCTGTCGCTCGCATATCGCCGACTTTGTCACCGTTCTCTTGCGTACAAGCGAAGGCGCGACTGAACAATCCCTTTCGATGCTGGTCGTGCCTGCAGACAGTCCAGGCTTTGAACGCATTCGCCGTCTTGACGTCCTGGGGCGGTTCACAGGGCAAGCTGAACTGGAATTGCGTGACGTTGCCGTTCCGGTCGATTATGTTCTGGGCAAACCTGGTCAGGGACTGTCGCTCATGCAGGAAAGGTTGCGCCTGGGCCGTCTGCTGCGTTCAGCGCACTGGCTCGGTCTGGCGACCCGGTGTTTTGATGAAATGCACAAGCATATCGGTTCACCCAAAGGTCGACTCGGGCGCCTGTCCGACAAACAGCTGGTGCGGGCGAGGGTCTACAACACATATCGCGAGATCATCGCAGCACGGGCCATGCTACGTGAGGCTGCACGTCGGTTCGATACCGGGCTGTGCTCTCCAGTCGACATCAATACTGTGAAACTGGCTTGTTCTGACGCAGTGAGCCGGGCGGCAGACAACGCCATCCAGGTCATCGGTGCTCAGGCACTGAGTGAGGATATGCCACTGTGCGATATCTACCGGACAGCGCGTGCATCACACCTCATGGATGGAGCAGACGATGCCCTGATCAGTGCGATCGGGCACGACTTGATCAGCCGGACGGGTGACATCTGGTGAGCCTGTTTGGACGACGCTTCGACTCTTCATCCTGAAGGGGGACAGGCGGATCAAACACGATCTCCCGTTTACGGTGAAGAGCCCTCAAAAGCAACCCCAGAAACAAAATTGGCCGTCTGAATTCTGCTTTTTTTAAGCAGGTTCAAACGACCAATTT
>CAZBIN010000004.1:33278-47251 GCA_964491995.1 uncultured Orrella sp. | reverse complement strand
CGCTGCTGGACCACTCGGGGATGAATGCGTTTGCCTTGCTTGCCAAGAAATAGGGCGTAGCGGTCAGAGGCGGTTGAATCTTTCTGAATCAGGCTTGCCCGGACTTGCAGCCATTGTTGTATGGCTGTGACGGCGATCTGGCCGACGGGGACGCTTCTGGACTTACTGCCTTTGCCTGTGACATGTACATCTGCAGCATCCAGATCAACCCAGCCTGCCGATGCGTAACCGGCTTCATTGACATAATGCACATCGAGTTGGACCAGTTCGCTCAGGCGCAGCCCACTGGAGTAAAAAAGCTCGAGCATGGCGCGGTCTCGCCTGGCCAGCGGCGTGTCCTGTGCATGCATGACGGGTGCGTCGAGCAGCGCCTGGGTCTGGTCAACAGAGAGGGCTTTGGGCAATGGCCGCTTGGCCTTGGGCGCCTTGATATCTTGCGCCGGGTTCGAGGACATTTTGACTTGCGGGGCCCACCAGCGGTAGAACCCTCGCCAGGCAGCCAGCGTACGCGCCAGACTGCGGGGCTCGTATCCACCGCCATGCATTCGGGCGAGCCAGTGGCGCACGTGTTCGCTGGTGACCGATTCGAGCGAGAGGGAACCGATGTTCTGTACAAGTTTCTCCAGATCGCGACGATAGGCATCGAGCGTGTGATCTGAATAGCGTCTGTGCGTTGCCAGGTACTGCAGCCACTGCACCATAGGCAATGGCAATACCGTGTCTGGCGACGCGGTCATGCGACCTCGTCTTGACTGGCCAGTCTGGACAGTGCAGCACCAGCCAGCAGACCAATGGTTTGCAGAAAGTCGGTCGCCATGTCTTGTGTGTACCGTTGCGCGTCAGGTGAGCCGATGACGAGCAGTCCGAGCGGCTCGGATTCTGTGGTGGCACGCAGGGGAATGATTGCCATGGATGCCGGCGGTGTGTGCAGCCAGCCACTGACAACGACATCCTTGTGCGGACCACAGTAAGGCGCAGTCAAGCTGGTAGCAAAGGCCATGACCTCGTCATCAACAGGCTCACCGACCCCTTGTTCGGGCAAATCCAGACCCCAGACTCGTAGCGCAACGTCTGACAGATCGAACGCTTGGGCAAGTCCTGTGATGATGTGGCCAGGCAGATGCGAAGCTTCTGGTTCTGCCAGCATTTGTGCGCACCACTGGTTAAGCCGGCTTGCGACAGACTCGTTGAAACTGGCTTGGTAACTCAGCGTGGCAAGACGCATCTCAAGACTCTTGAGTTTGTCACGCAACACCAGAATCTGTCGCTCGCCCAGCGAAATAGCACTTGACTGGCTCGGGTGCGGTACGGTGAGCGCAGCGAAAAGCTCCGCGTGCTCAGAGAAGAAGCTGGGATTGTCCTGGAGAAATCTGGCGATCGTCAATGCGGAGGGCTGGTCGGTCATGTTTATACTCAAAAAGTTGGCTGATTCTGTTCCAGGTACCCGACATCCAGAGTGCCTTCAAACACCCTGGTGGCAGGACCGGTCATGTGCAGTTCGCTACCATCCCATTCAATGGTCAGTTGTCCGCCACGGGTGTCGACTTTGACCGGAGACGTGAGCAAGCCCTGCCGGATGCCACTGGCAACGGCCGCGCAGGCGCCAGTGCCACATGCCAGTGTTTCGCCAGCCCCGCGTTCATAGACTCTCAAGCGGATATGGTGTGGATCGATGATCTGCATGAAGCCGGCGTTGACCCGTTTTGCGAATCTTGGGTGTGACTCGATCAGTGCGCCAACTGCCTGCACCGGTGCAGTGGCGACATCATCGACAACTTGTACTGCATGTGGATTGGAGATTGACACCAAAGACAGCCAGACCGTGGTTGGCACCAGTGAAGCTGAATGCAGTCCCAGCCCATAAAGGGTGTCCATACCGCTGCTGCGGGTCGGCAAACCACTGGTGTCAAAGGGCAGGCTCTCAGGGTTGAAACGGGTTTGGCCCATCTGTACCCGAACTTGCCCATCTTCCTGTGCATACAAGGTGATGAGTCCGGTTGCAATCTCTGCACGAAGAGGGTTGCGTCGACTCAGCCCCCTGTCATGCACGAACCGGACGAAGCAGCGTGCTCCGTTACCGCAATGTTCAACTTCGCTACCGTCGGCATTGAAAATCCGGTATCTGAAATCAGCATCAGGATGTTGTGGCGTATCGACCAGCAGAATCTGGTCGCACCCAACACCAAACTGCCGGTGAGCGATCGCACGGGCACGGCCTGGCGTCATTTCAATAGCCTGACTCACGCCATCAAGGACAACAAAGTCGTTACCCGCACCGTGCATTTTTGTAAAGGGCCAGTTCATATCTGTGTCTGCTTGAAGTTGGTATGTCTCGAGAGGTAAAGGCTGTTCTGACCTGGCGGTCGGGACTTGAAGCGTCGATGCACCCAATAGTACTGTTCGGGTGCTTGTTCAATCCAGTCCTGAATATGGCGGTTTAGTGTCCGGGTGTCCTGCTCGATTGTTGTGTCGTCTCCTGGAAAGTCTTTTAGAGCGGGTAAAAGCCGGGTGAGATACTGGCCAGTGTCAGGGTTTCGAAACGACAAAACCGGAAAAACCTGCATGTTGAACTGCCGCGCAAGTTGAGCTGTGGCGGTTTGTGTGGCTGCATCAACGCCAAAAAAAGGCGCGAACACGGCCCCGCGCCGTCCGAGATCCATATCGGGCAAATAGTAGATAGGCACACCCTCACGTATTTTGCGAACCAGTCCGCGCACACCTTCACGCCGGCTGATCAGATGAACCTGGTGGAACCGTCCTCGACCTAGCCGCACCAGGGCGTCGACTTCAGGATCTGATTGCGGTGCATAAATGGATGCGCCCTCTGGACCTTCCAGTGTCAGGCGTGACGCCGAAGCGTCAAGTCCGACAAAATGAGGCGCAAGGAGCATGATGTTGCGTTGCTGCTGCTGGGCGTGGCGCACATGCTCCAGACCTTCCAGGTGGACAAGATTTCGTATGTCTTCGGGAGAACCGAACCACAGAACGGAGCGATCGATAACCGTCTGAGCCAGACTCCGAAAATGTGCGCGCATCATCAACCGGCGTTCAGCCGCGCTTTTCTGCGGGAAACACAACTCCAGATTTCTTTCAACAACACGCGCTCTGCGTCTCACAACCAGGGGCGAGAGGGCACCAAGGGCTGCCCCGATCCACTGGCGAGGCGTGTGGCCGACTCGCGCAAGCACCTGAAACATCGACACCAGAAACCACGCGCGAACGCTGCGGCGCTTCAGGGCCTGCACGTCCTCTAGCCACTGTTGCGTGTTTCCAGCCCAGTCTTGCGATCCGGGGCTGTTCATGGCACTGGATCAGGTGGGGGCGGCGGTGCGGTCTTGGGGCGTTTGTAGCGATGGTAGCCCCAGAGATATTGCTCTGGAAATCGACGAATCAACTCTTCCATCACTTTATTGAACAGGGTTGCCTGTTCGACAGGGTCTTCCGAAATAGGCTCTTTGACTTCAATGAAGTGCATGCGCCATCCTTGTCCTTTTGGCAGACGCTCGCATGCGCTCGCAATGATCAGGGGATGGGTCGCTAGCGCAAGTTTGCCGGGCAGGGTGACAGTGTAAGCCTGCTTGCCAAAAAAAGGCGCCCACACACCGTCACCTTCGCGTGGCACCTGGTCGGGCAGCATGCCGACGGTTTCTCCGTTCTTGAGCGCCCTCAGAAACGCCCGCACACCCTTCATGTTGGCGGGTACAGCGGTGATCCCGGATCCTTCCCGAGCTGCCTGCATGAGCGGTCCGAGCATATCACTGCGTGGCGGTCTGAACATGACAGTGAATGCGTGACCCACCGCACCATAACGACCTGAAATCTCGAAGCAGCCCAGATGCGGGGTTAAAAATAGGATTGGCCGACCTTCTGCTCTGGCGTTGGCAATCAGATCTTTGTGATCGTCCTGAACCTGTTTTAAACAATCTTCGGTGCGCAGCCAGATGCGAGGAAGCTCCATGATCATGGCGCCTGTTTCTGCAGCCGCCCGTCGAGCAAAGGCAGCGTCTGGATAGCCTGCCTGGCGGGCGTTGGCGCGAAGCCTTTCACGGTAACGGCCCGGCAGTGCATAGACCAGTCGTCCGCCTATCCGACCGATAGCCTGAAGTGTCCTCAAAGGAAGCAGGGACAGGATTTTGAAAAGAAGCAGGATCATTTGTCTATTTTCGCTTAAAATATGCTCGAGCCGTTGAGTTAACCGACAACTTGCGGGACGGCTTGCTTTGTAAACTATCCATCAGGCAGGCTCAGTGTCAATCATTGGGTGGTCGTTGGGTTTGCAACTCCGTGTTTCCGCTAAAGCGTCGCGCCCACAGACAGCGTTCTTGAACAGCTCTAAGGGGGTGCAGCGCACCCAGCCAACCGCCATCTGGAACTTTCTTCCAACTGGCGCTTTTAGAGTAAGGACGCATCACAATGTCTATGAAATCGAACGATTTTCTGTTCACTTCCGAATCAGTATCGGAAGGTCACCCCGATAAAGTATCCGATCAGATCTCTGATGCGGTGCTTGACGCCATTTTCGAGCAGGATCCGAATGCCCGAGTCGCAGCGGAAACGCTTTGCAACACGGGTCTGGTGGTGCTGGCTGGCGAAATCACAACAACAGCGAACGTCGACTATATTCAGGTTGCTCGAGACACCATCAGGAGAATCGGGTACGACAACACCGAGTATGGCATTGACTACAAGGGCTGCGCGGTTCTGGTCGCTTATGACAAGCAGTCGCCGGACATCGCCCAGGGCGTTGACCGCACGTCTGATGAGTATCTGAACCAAGGTGCTGGTGACCAGGGTCTGATGTTTGGCTTCGCTTGCGATGAAACGCCGGATCTCATGCCAGCGCCAATCTGGTACGCGCACCGTCTGGTGCAGCGCCAGAGCGAATTGCGCAAAGACGGCCGTCTGCCCTGGTTGCGTCCGGACGCCAAGTCACAGGTCACTTTCCGCTATGTTGATGGCCGCCCCGTTCAGGTCGACACCGTGGTTCTCTCGACCCAGCATGCGCCCGAAATTTCCCAGAGCGCAATTCGCGAAGCCGTCATTGAAGACATCATCCGTCCAAGCTTTCCCGATGGATTGCTCACTCCCAAGACCAAGTTTCTCATCAACCCGACAGGACGCTTTGTGATTGGCGGACCCCAGGGCGATTGCGGTCTGACAGGTCGCAAGATCATTGTGGATACATACGGTGGCGCATGCCCCCACGGCGGTGGTGCGTTCTCGGGTAAGGATCCGTCAAAAGTGGACCGTTCCGCGGCCTATGCAGCACGCTATGTGGCCAAGAACATTGTGGCTGCCGGTCTGGCGACGCAGTGCCAGGTGCAAGTCAGCTACGCCATCGGTGTTGCAGAACCCATCAATATCACTGTGTACACCGAAGGTACGGGGGTCGTCTCCGACGAGCGTCTTGCCGAGCTGGTTCGTGAGCACTTTGACCTGCGTCCCCGTGGCATTGTGAACATGCTGGACCTGCTGCGTCCGATCTACAGCAAAACTGCAGCGTATGGTCACTTCGGCCGCAATGAGCCCGAGTTTTCCTGGGAGGCAACCGACAAGGCTGCTGACCTCAAGAAATCGGTTTGATATACCTGTCCTCCGAAAGCCGGGCGGCGGCGTTTCTCTGCGTCCCGTCTGGAATCCGGACTCACGGATCATGCGTCGAGTGACCCGCACAGTACCCGGTGACTGTTGCGGGATACTCACCGGTGTGCTCAAGCGACAAACTACCATTGCCGCTTGAGTTTCACATCCCGGACGAGTGAGTGATGGATACAGAGCAACCTTCCCGACGCACGCGCGCCAGGCCAGATCCAGCAACAGCGGATTCGCCTTGCGTTGCGGTTTGTTCAACGCTGTTTGACGACATTTGCAGAGGGTGCGGGCGAACGGTGATGGAAGTGTCGAACTGGGTCTTCATGACCCATGAAGAAAAACAGACGGTCTGGAAACGCATCCTTGAGCAGGGCTACCCAAAACTACCTGGTCATGATCGCAATGATCCCTAGGCCTCTGGTCATCCGAGCGCACAAACAAGCAATAGAGTGACCTGTTTCAGGCCAGTTCAGCACATATCGCGTGGGTGACTTCCTTACAGCTCGCATGACCGCCAAGGTCGGCTGGAACAGCCTTTCTGGACAGTAGTGTGCTCTGGACGGCGGCTTCAATTCGCTCAGCCGCCTGAATCATTTCCTCATCCTGATGTCGCTGCCCAAGCCAGCGCAGCATGAATGCACCTGAGATGATGGTTGCAAGAGGACTCGCGACACCTTTGCCCGCAATATCCGGCGCCGAACCGTGGGCGCCCTGAAACAGTGCGTGGTGGTCACCAATCTCGGCAGACGGTGCGATCCCAAGTCCGCCAATCGTGCCAGCGCCAAGATCCGAGATAATGTCGCCAAACATGTTCTCGGCGACGATGACATCAAATGATGCCGGGCGCTTGACCATGTGTACCGTGATGGCGTCAACGTAGGCGTAATCGAGTTCAACATCGGGATAGTCTGCGGCGACTTCCTGACATACCCGCCTGAAAAAAGCATAGCTGCGCAGGATATTTGCCTTGTCACAGATTGTCAGGCGACGTTTGCCGTCGCTTGGCGCACCCGCGCGCGTTTTGCATAATTCGAGCGCAAACTTTGCCACCCGGGATATGCCTTTGCGTGTCATGACCAGCGTGTCGGTTGCTGTTTCATCGCGAAGCAATGTACCGGCCCCACGACTTGCATACAACCCTTCGGTATTCTCGCGCACGATAACGTAGTCTATGGCGCCGTCCTGAAGACCTTTCAGAGGCGAGAACTCAGCCGCATAGAGCTTGATCGGACGCACATTGGCGTAAAGATCGAGCTTGAATCTCAATTGCAGGTGCAAATCGTTGCCGACCTCGGTTCCATCGGGGTATGTCACCTCGGGAAGCCCTGCCGCGCCGTGCAACATGGCATGGGCTGATTTGCAGGCAGCAAATGTATCGTCGTCCAGCACCCGACCGGACTTCAGATAATGCCCGGCACCACCTGGCAGGTCTTCAAATTGCAGACGTCCTGAAGGCGTTGCCGCCTTCAGGACCTTGACTGCAGCCTGACAGACCTCGGGACCGATGCCGTCGCCTTCGATGGTTGCAATGTTGTAATGCTGCAGCATCAGCTCAGTTTGTCCCGATTCAGGTTCTCGACCAGCTTGGCGATCGCCGTGTGATCCTGGCCCGGTCCGAGCATTTGTGCGGTGGCAGCCCACATCTCCCGGCACATCGCCGAGAAAGGTGATGCGGTCGAGGTGTCTTTTGCGATACCCATGGCAATGCTCAGATCCTTGACCATCAGGTCAAGCCCAAACCCTGCGTTGTACTGGCCATTCAGTACAAACTGCTTGAACTTCTTCTGGGTCGAATTGTTCATCCCGGTTGAGGCATTGAGCACATCGACCATGTTATCTGGACTAAGGCCAAATCGCTTGCCGATCATCAGTGCTTCAGCTGCAATGAGGAATCCACCCGCCGAGACCAGGTTGTTCAGTGCCTTCATCGCGTGAGCGGTGCCGACATCGCCGGTGTGCTGAATCGCATTGCCCATGCAGTTGAGCACGGGTTTGACGCGGTCAAGCAATGCCTGACTACCCCCAAACATGATGGCCAGTTCGCCGGTCTTTGCCCTCGGAACTCCTCCGGAAACGGGCGCATCGACCAGGTGGCCGCCCGCATCAGCAGCCAGCCTGGCAAACTGCTGTGTCATGCTCGGCACGCCCGAACTCATTTCAACGATCACTGCGTCTTTGCGCAATCCAGCCAGAAGACCTTGCTCGCCAGTCAGTACTT
Source organism: uncultured Orrella sp. (assembly GCA_964491995.1). Classification (GTDB taxonomy): domain Bacteria; phylum Pseudomonadota; class Gammaproteobacteria; order Burkholderiales; family Burkholderiaceae_B; genus Algicoccus. The sequence continues at coordinate 39,441 of CAZBIN010000004.1, read as the reverse complement.
TTTCCACAATGGCACTGGTCGGCAAAATCGAGATGATGATGTCGGATTTTTCGGCCAGTTCCTTGTTGGTGGCACAGACAGTGCCGCCGATTTCCTTGGAGAACTGAGCAGCGCGTTGCGAATCCGCATCGATGATATTCAGTGGATAACCGGCTTTGTGCAGATGGGTGGCCATGGGCCACCCCATGCTGCCTACGCCGATAAATCCAATCGCAGGCAGTTTGCTCATTTCTTTGCGTCCTTGAACGCGCCTTCCTCTTCAAGTACCTGGTTGGCGACCTTGAAGGCGTCCAGACCCGCCGGGATGCCGCAATACACGGTGGCGTGCAGCAACACTTCTTTGATTTCGTCGGGCGTCACGCCGTTTGCCAGCGCACCCTTGGTGTGCAGCTTGATCTCGTTGGGTCGATTCAAGGCTGTCAGCATTGCCAGGTTCAGCATACTGCGGGTCTTGCGATCCAGGCCGTCACGGGTCCATGCATAACCCCAGCACCACTCGGTCGTAATGCGCTGGAATGCCATCATGAAATCGTTGGCTTTGGCCATGCCGCCATCGACGTATTCTGCGCCAAGAACGGCACGCCGAACTTCCATGCCCTGCTCAAAAAGCTTCTCTGTTTCCTGCTTGGCTGTCATGTGGCTCTCCTGAAGATGGTTCGTATGATTTTTAAGGTTGACCTGCGCGGGCTGAGATTTCAATGTTCAGTCCAACATCACGAATTGTGACGTTCTGTCATGTGTTCTGTCAAGATGATTGTCATACAATCTGAACATGGTAAAGTAAAGCATCCAAGTGCTGACTGAGATGCTGCAACGGGCGGGCGAAACAGATGGCAACAGATGTTTTGTTGAAGTGCCAGAGCGATGGCACGGGCGCAATGGGTGCCTGGACGAGCTTCTCGTCCAGGAAATCCGGTCGTGCGTTGACATCCGGTGGCGTGTTGTTTTGTACCGATCATCCAGTTTTTAACTATTCAATCGATCAGAATCAATGTCCGAGAACACGGTGGTAGCGTTCGAGAAGCCAGCAACCTTGCGCGAGCGGGTTGAGGACTATCTGCGTGATTCGATCATGCAAGGTCGCTTGCATCCGGGACAAAGGCTGCGAGAGCAAGACTTGTGTGAGCAGTTGCGCGTGAGTCGCCCGACGTTGCGTGAAGCATTGCGTACGCTTGAGGCTGAGAAGCTGATCGTCATTGAGCCTCACCGAGGGCCGAGCGTTGCGCGTGTGACTCGCAAGGCCGCGCTTGACCTTTACGCGCTCAGAGGGTTGCTGGAGGGCTATGCTGCACGCGAGTTTGCGCGCCAAGCTGATGAGCAGCAGGTCGCACGCTTGCGAGATCAGGTTGCCGAACTCGCCGAGCAGGCCAGGCTTTCTGACCGATCCGGCTTGCTCAAGGCCAAGCAGCGGTTTTACGAGATTTTGCTGGAAGGTTGTGACAACGACTTGATTGCACAGATTCTTCCTGGTCTGCTGTCGCGTATCAATTTGCTCAGAGCCACTTCGTTTTCTCAGGCAAATAGAACGCCAAAAAGCATCAAGGAAATCGAGCAGATTCTGCAGTGTATCGAGCAGCGAGACCCTGCCGGCGCAGAAACGGCCGCCAGACGACACATCCGTCATGCCCAGAAGGCGGCTCTGGATGTGCTGGCGCAGGAAACCAAGGAACAGTCAGGAGACGACAATGACCGAATCATCTAAGAGCACGACGCTGCCTTGTTACGAAGTTTATGCATTGCGCTACGCTGAAATCTCGGATCGCATGCGCAATGATAATTTCATTGTGCGTGACCCGCATGATGAGAACATGCCCATGGATTATTTCGTCTGGGTGATTCGCAGCAATGAGCGCACAGTTCTGGTCGATACAGGTTTCAGCAAGCGTGCCGCTCTGGCAAGAAACCGTCAGTGGTTGCGTTGTCCGATCGAGTCGCTCAAGCTGCTGGGTATTGAGCCTGAGGCTGTACAGGATGTGGTTATCACCCACCTCCACTATGACCATGCCGGCAACATCGACAGGCTACCCAACGCGCGGTTTCACATTCAGGAAGATGAGGTTCATTACGCTTGTGGGCGTCATATGTGTCATGGATTGTTTCGCCATGCCTACGATGTAGAAGACGTGGTGGAGTTGGTGCGCACGGTCTACGCACAACGAGTGGTGTTCTATCAGGGCGACCGGCAGCTGGCGCCTGGTATTGAACTCGTACTGATTGGTGGTCACACGAAGGGCTTGCAGTCGGTGCGTGTTCACACAGAACGTGGCTGGGTCGTCCTGGCGTCTGATGCGAGCCACTATTACGACAATATGCAGAACGTCTCTCCGTTTCCCATTGTCTACAACGTGGGTGACATGGTTGATGGTTACGCCAGGCTTAGTGGTCTGGCGGACTCCGCTGAGCACATTATTCCGGGACACGATCCGCTGGTCAGGCAGCGTTATCCGTTTCAGGGTCTGCCTGAGCACGACATCGTTCAGTTGCATGTGCCGCCCGTCAAGTCCTAAACACGTTACAATTCGGCTGTATTACGATTTTTTCGCCGTGCTGAGGAGCGTTGCGACAGTCACATCCATTCGTGGGTGGCAGACTGCCAGGCTCAGCATCGGTGTTCGGTGAGGATTCCCCTCACAAAAACGGCGCTCACCCAATCCAGACCGATGGCGATTGTGGTGAGATTTCCGAACCTCAAGCGTTGTCGGTCCGTATTCCAGGAGCCCCCCGACATGAACGCTGTAAACGAATCAGTTCAAGATTTTCTAGTTGCCGATCTCAGCCTGGCCCCATGGGGTCGTCGCGAGATTGAAATCGCTCAAACCGAGATGCCTGGCTTGATGGCTGTGCGCGAAGAGTTTGAAATGGTCAAGCCGCTCAAGGGTGCCCGCATCGCCGGTAGCCTGCACATGACCATTCAGACGGCCGTGCTGATTGAAACCCTTCAGGCCCTCGGTGCAGAAGTGCGCTGGGTGTCGTGCAACATATTTTCAACTCAGGATCATGCTGCAGCGGCCATTGCTGCTACAGGCACGCCTGTGTTCGCCAAGAAAGGCGAAACCCTCGAAGAATACTGGGACTACACCCATCGTCTGTTTGAGTGGCCGCAAGGACAGCATGCAAATATGATTCTGGATGACGGTGGTGACGCAACGCTGCTGCTGCACCTGGGTGCCAAGGCTGAGCAGGACATCACCATCCTCGACAAGCCAGGCTCGGAAGAAGAACAGTTTCTGTTTGCTGCCATTCGTGCCACCATCAAGCGTGACCCGAAGTGGTATTCGACACGTCTGGCGCAGATCCGTGGTGTGACCGAAGAGACCACCACGGGTGTAAGCCGTCTGTATCAAATGTCGCGTCGTGGCGAGCTGGCTTTTGCTGCCATCAACGTCAACGATGCTGTGACCAAGTCCAAGTTCGACAACCTTTACGGGTGCCGTGAGTCGCTGGTCGATGGCATCAAGCGCGCAACCGACGTCATGATTGCTGGCAAGATCGCTGTGGTTGCTGGTTACGGTGATGTGGGCAAGGGTTCAGCTCAGGCATTGGCCGCTCTGCGCGCCCAGGTCTGGGTGACAGAGGTTGATCCTATTTGTGCACTGCAGGCAGCCATGGAAGGTTTCAAGGTTGTTACCATGGAAGAGGCTTGCGACAAGGCTGACATCTTCGTGACCGCCACAGGTAACTATCATGTGATCACGATGGAACACATGAAGCGCATGAAAGATCAGGCTATCGTTTGCAACATTGGTCACTTCGACAATGAAATTGATGTCGCTGGTCTGGAAAAGCTCGAGTGGGAAGAGATCAAACCTCAGGTGGATCACGTTATCTTCCCTGACGGCAAGCGCATTATCTTGCTGGCGCAAGGCCGTCTGGTTAACCTGGGTTGCGGTACGGGTCATCCCTCGTTTGTGATGTCCTCATCGTTTACCAATCAGACCATTGCGCAGATTGAGCTCTTTACCCGTAACGATCAGTACAAGGCAGGTGAGGTTTACGTCTTGCCCAAGCATCTTGACGAGAAAGTTGCCAGATTGCATCTCAAGAAAATTGGTGCCAACCTGACCGAACTGACCGCGCAGCAGGCTGCTTATCTGGGTGTTTCGAAGGAAGGACCTTTCAAGCCTGAGCATTATCGTTACTAAGTCACTGCAATCAACCTTCCACTGAAGGAGAGTCAGCGTGTTGATCGTCGTCTGGATATTGAATGCCGTTTCTCTGCTGGCAGTCGCGTACCTGTTGCCTGGAATTGCTTTGGCAAGTTTCTGGTCAGCGATGCTGGCGGCACTGATTCTCGGACTGCTCAACACGCTGGTCAAACCCCTGCTGATTCTGCTGACCCTGCCGATCACCATTGTCACTATGGGTTTGTTTCTTCTTGTGCTCAATGCACTGGTGTTCTGGCTGGCAGGATCGCTGTTCAGGGGATTCCAGGTCGAAGGCTTCTGGTGGGCTGTGGCGGGAGCGATTCTCTACAGCCTGATTTCGGCAATGTTTTCTATGTTGTTGTATCAAGCATGAGCGCATCAGCAGGCCAACCATTCAGTCTTGAATTCTTTCCCCCGAGGGACGCGGCTGCACAAGCCCGTCTGGTCGATTGCGCCCGGGCGCTTGAAGTGATGGATCCCTCTTACGTTAGTGTGACGTTTGGGGCGGGAGGCACGACCCGCGACGGAACGCTCGAGACGGTTCAGAGCCTCAAGCAACTGGGGTTTGATGCAGCGCCTCATTTGTCCTGTATCGGATCGACCCGCGAGCAGCTTCGCGCGATGCTTGATCGTTACCGGGATATGGGCGTGCGCCGTATTGTTGCATTGCGTGGTGACTTGCCGTCCGGGATGGGCTCGATGGGAGGGCATGACATGCTTTCTCATGCGGTTGATCTTGTCAGGCTGATTCGTGAACACAGTGGTGACTGGTTTCACGTGGAAGTTGCTGCCTACCCTGAGATGCACCCCCAGTCCAATGGGCCGCAGAAGGACTTGCAGCATTTTGTGGAGAAGGTCCAGGCGGGCGCCAATGCGGCGATTACGCAATACTTTTTCAACGCAGACGCCTACTTTGATTTTGTTGACCGGGCCCAGATGCATGGTGTGACCGTGCCAATCGTTCCGGGCATCATGCCCATCACCAACTATTCCCAACTCATCCGGTTCTCGGACATGTGTGGTGCAGAGGTTCCTCGCTGGATTCGCCTGCGTCTGGCCGAGATGGGTGATGATCGTGAGTCGATTCGCGCCTTCGGGGTCGATGTGGTGGCAGAGTTGTGCCAGACCTTGTTAGAAAACCAGGTTCCGGGCCTGCACTTTTATACACTCAACAACGCTGCAGCCACCCTGGCAATCTGGAACGCGCTGTCAAATTGACGCGTTGCCAGTCGGGCTCTTCAATCTTGGTGCACTGCCGATCCAGCCTGCGGGCGTGAGAATGCCATCCAGGCGGTAGTCATGTTCAGCAGGTTGGTAAGCGGGATCAATGCTCTCGATAGCACCCTCGCTCCAGGCAATGCCGATCGTCACCGGATGGTGTCCGAGTAAGTTCAAGTGTTCAAGGGTCCTGTCGTAGTAACCTTTCCCGTATCCGATGCGGTCTCCGGCGGTCGTAAAGCCAAGTGTCGGGACCAGAATCACATCGGGAGTGCAAGGTTCGCATGTCTCGGGTTGCATGACGCCAAATTGCGCCGTGATCAGTTTCATCTCGGGGCGCCAGCGGTGAAACTCCAAAGGTTCTGCAGTCCCAGTCATGGTGGGTAAAGCCACCGTGATGTCACTGTCATCCCATTGTGTCATCAGGGGGCGCAGATCAGGCTCATCTCCGAGGGGCCAGAATGCTCCGACGACCTGAGGTGGTGTCAGTCCTGCCTCTTTTGCTTCATCGCGGGCAATTGCTAACCAGGTAAACAGACGCGCACGCATCAGCAAGCTACCCCTTTGTCGCTGTGCAACCGGTATATGGTTTCTTGCTGTTTTTAGGCGCGCCCTTAGTGTGTCTGAGGTATTCTGTGTCATAGAGTGGTTGCACGCAACTAATGGTTAGTTAAATAAGTCCAACAGGCATGATGCAATTGCCGGCAAGCGTTCGCGATGCTGCGCAGTTTTTTATTCAAAGTAAACGGTATCAGAGATCTATGTCAAAGATATGTTCAGTTTCATGGCGGGTTGTTGTC
>CAZBIN010000004.1:32745-33268 GCA_964491995.1 uncultured Orrella sp. | reverse complement strand
CCGGGTCTTTTTGGTTTGCCCACGTCAATGCTCAGACACCTGGTGGTTTTAACTACTTGGTCGATACGCCGTCGGCCAGGGCAGTTGCTCAGGCAAAGGACGCCGTACGTGCCGGGCAGTGGGATCGCCTGCCAGCCCTGGCTCAGCAGTCGCAAGGTGATGTGCTGGCCGTGTACGCGGATTTCTGGGTAGCCCAGCGTGCCGTGCAGCAGGCCAGATCAGTGCAGCAGGTGCCCCTTGCTGAAGCTTTTCTGCAACGCTATGCCGGCACCTACATGGCGGACCGGCTTCGCGCCGACTGGGTATTGGCGGCTGCTGAGGCGGGTGATTTCAAGACCATACAGGCACTGGGAGACTTCACCTGGTATAACAATCAAGTGCGTTGTGCAAAGCTCGAAGCGCGTCACATGACGGGTCAGCGTGCAACGTCTCAGCAGGTTGTGAAGGATTTTGCGCCAGGTAAAGCCTGTTGGTCGATGATGGCACAGATGGTCGCAGACAATGTTGTCACGCGACGTGAACT
>CAZBIN010000004.1:0-32735 GCA_964491995.1 uncultured Orrella sp. | reverse complement strand
GCTCCCTCTGCTGCTTGATGCCATTGAGGCGAATCAGACCCAGGTCGCGACTCAGTTTGCAGGATATGTTTTCAGTGGACCCGCATTGCAGAGTTATCGCTCCATGATGGCTGACCCGGCGAAATGGGTTCGCTCCTACACGGGAAATGCGACTGGTGACAATGCGCTCATCGCTGCGATTGGCCTGGCGCGGATGGCTCGTGACGATGCCTCGAACACGTTGCAGTATCTCGGCAAGAGCTGGGAAGCCCGGTTGCCCCCGGAGTTGCTGGCCTGGGTTCGGGTTCAGATCGCTTTGCGTGATGCGCTCAATCTGAACACTCAACGTGCGGACGGCCTCTATCGTCAGGCGGGTAATATCCCTTTGAGCACGTTCAATCATGAGTGGCGTGTCCGTGCTGCCCTGCGCGCCCCGCGGGTTGACTGGAAATGGGTGCAGACGGCCATTGACTGGATGCCCGCAGATCAGCAGGCAGACAGCGCTTGGCGGTACTGGAAGGCCCGCGCTTTGGCTGGTCAGGGGCAACAGAATGCTGCAAACGAGATATACAGCCAGATTGCGCCGGGGTTTGAGTTTTACGGACAGCTGGCAGCCGAGGAGCTGGGACGCACGATCGTGGTGCCTGCGCCGCCACCACCCGTGACGCCGGAGGAATTGCAACAGGCGAGAGACAATCCGCACTTGCAACAGGCGGTCGCCTTGTTCCGTCAGGGCTGGCGCCCTGAGGCGGTGCCACAGTGGAATTTTGCGCTGCGTGACATGACCGACCGACAGCTGCTTGCTGCGGCTGAGCTGGCCCGAGAGCAACATATTTATGATCGGGTGGTCAATACTTCAGATCGAACGCAGGCGAATTTTGATTTTTCTCAGCGCTTTATTGCGCCATTTGAAGGTAAGGTTTCCGCTCAAGCGAATTCGATCAATGTGGATCCTGCCTGGGTCTACGGGCTGATTCGCCAGGAGTCCCGCTTCATCATGGACGCGCGTTCAGTGGCAGGCGCCTCAGGATTGATGCAGTTGATGCCTGCCACAGCCCGTTATGTCGCCAAGCGGATCGGCATGACAGATTTTCATCCATCCAGAGTCAATGACTTTGATGTCAACACGGAACTGGGTACCCATTATCTTCGGATGGTGCTTGAAGATCTGGATGGTTCTCAGGTTCTTGCGAGTGCTGGCTACAATGCGGGTCCGGGACGCCCCGGTCGCTGGCGATCATCGCTGACGCGTCCCGTGGAAGGTGCGATTTTTGCAGAAACCATTCCTTTCAACGAGACGCGTGACTATGTCAAGAAAGTGCTCTCGAATGCGACCTACTACGCAGCAATTTTTAGTGGTCAGCCCCAATCACTGAAAGAGCGTCTTGGACAGGTTCAACCTAAGGGTCGTTAAAGAGGAACTTTGTTTTGCAGAAACGAGACCCCCTGCTCGAGGGGCTGAAAGCGTATATCGTTGGCGGAGCCGTTCGAGACGGTCTGCTGGGCCTACCTTGCGGAGATCGGGACTGGGTTGTTGTCGGCAGCACGCCTGAAGAGTTGCAGCGACGGGGCTTTCTGCCTGTGGGTGCAGATTTTCCGGTTTTTTTGCATCCTCACACAAAAGAAGAGTTTGCCCTCGCACGCACCGAACGCAAATCAGGGCGCGGTTACAAGGGGTTCACTTTTTACACCGGCCTTGATGTCACGCTTGAGCAGGATCTGGCTCGACGGGACTTGACCATCAATGCGATGGCACAGCTGCCCGATGGCTGCATCATTGATCCCTATGGCGGACAGCAGGACTTGCGCGACAAGGTGTTGCGCCATGTGGGCGAAGCGTTTGAAGAAGATCCTGTCAGGATTCTGCGTCTGGCCCGTTTCGCCGCGAGGTTTACCGAGTTCGGTGTTGCGCCTGAAACCATTGCTTTGTGCCGAAAAATGGTCGCTCTGGGCGAGGTGGACCACCTGGTTCCCGAGCGCATGTGGCAGGAAATCTCCCGAGGTCTTGACAGCGAGAAGCCCTCGAGGATGTTCAGTGTCTTGCGCGACAGCCATGCCTTGTCCGTGATCATGTCTGACTACGTGTTTGATGATGCGCTCGGGCATCAGCTGGATCATGCCAGACGTGAGCTTGATCCACCTCTACCTGCCATGTATGCGCTGGCGATGTATCGAACGGACGACCGACGCAAACTGGCCGAGGGTTTGCGTGCCACCTCTGAATGTGCTCAATGGGCTGAGTTGTTACCGAATATTTTGTATGCCCTGACGGCGACCCAACCGCTTTTGGAAGGTCAGAGGTCTGAGGCGATCCTTGCATTGATCGAGCGAGCAGATGGCCTTCGCCGACCTGAACGTTTACAGGTATTGCTCAAGCTTGGAGCATGGCTGCTCGGAATCCCAGTTGATGGCTGGATGCAGGCACTTGAGGCTGCTCGAGGTATCGATGCGGGCGCGATTGCCAGACCTCTGGCAAGCCAGGGCAGTCAGGCGATTGCCATTGCCGTGCGACAAGCCAGACTGGATGCGGTCCGGCAGACGTGCTAGAGCTGGTGACGCCTGTCACCCCTGCTAAAACCCACCAGGCTGATGTTAGTGCCTTTGCCCAGGGCAAGCACTTTGAACAGCTCCCCCATCTCGGCTTCCGATAACAGCTTCTCGACGCGGCGCAAGTGCTGGACAGATTGCAGATCCGGATTCTGCAACAACTCTTCATGCAGACCGGCGTTGAGCAGAAATCTGGCTTGGCTGGTGTAACCTAAAACGTCTAAACCTGCCGAATGCGCACTCGCGGCGATAGCTGAGAAATCGACGTGGGCGGTGATGTCCTGCAGCCCCGGCGCGAAAAACGGATCATCATGCGCTCGGTGCTGGATATGGCACATCAATGTACCCTTGCTGCGTTGAGGATGATAGTACTCGTGTTGCGTAAAGCCGTAGTCGATCAGAAAAATCAGACCTTGACGAATATGACTGGCCAGCGTGCGGGTCCACGCTTCGGCTTGAAGATTGATTTCAGTGATATAGCCCGGCAGAGCTGGCATGCGATCGGCCAGAGAGTCGGCCAGGCTCTGGCTGGCTACCCGATCTTGCCACGCGAACCCGCCATTCAGATTGATCACACCCCTTTCCAGGACTCTTGAGTCGTCACTCCAGCGCAACACATGAACTGGCATTGCATCGAGCACTTCGTTGGCAAGGATCACCCCCTCAAAACCTTCCGGGATCTGATCAAGCCATTGTGCTTTCAGACCAGCCTGCGTGAGCAACTGCTGCTGACGCTCGCGCAGATCGCTGGAGATCTCCAGGATGCTGTATTGAATGGGGGTATGTTGGTGGTCCTGCACGAACTGCAGGATGTCGCAGGCAAGCTGCCCGGATCCTGCGCCAAACTCAAGGATTTTTGTCAAACCCTGATCATGCATGACCTGCAGGATCTGACGAGCCAGTGTTCGTCCGAAAGCGGGTGAAAGCTCGGGTGCAGTGACAAAATCGCCAACCAGTGGCGACTGGTTCTGGCTGCAACGCAAGGCAAGCTTCGTTGCACCTGCTGCGTAATATCCAAGACCGGGTGCATAGAGCACCTCGGTCATCCAGTCTTTGAAGCTCAGCCAGCCACCAGCCTGCTCAATCTTTTGCTGCAGGTGTCTGGTGACTTTCTGGCTATGCTCAAACGCTGGGGCGGGGACGTGCACGCCCTGCTGGGCGTGGCTTTGTCCGAGGTGGGCGGGCTCCGAACTCATGAGAGGCGCTTTCCTTGGTAGGGGCTCGTCTTGCGTGGCCCGGTGTGTACGGCTTTGAGCTTGGGCGTGGTGAGCCAGGGACGCGTCTGGGCTTTGTGCTTGTTGCGGTGCGCTTGGGCTCCAGACCTTCAATTTCGCTGGTCGGGATTGGATGACCCACGAAATGCTCGATGCGACGGATCTTGTGACGCTCACGATGCTCGACGAGTGTGACTGCGATGCCGGAACGTCCAGCCCGACCAGTACGACCGATACGGTGAACGTAGTCCTCGGCCTGCATGGGCAGATCGAAGTTGATGGCATGGCTAATCGACTGCACGTCAATGCCCCGGGCGGCCACGTCGGTGGCGACCAGCACGCGAATGCGACCGCGCTGCATGGCGGTCAGTGTACGAGTGCGCTGACGTTGATTCATGTCGCCGTGCAATGCCATGGCCTGGAATCCCTCGTCATTGAGTGCCTGGGCAAGGTCATCGGCACCGCGTTTGGTCGCCGTGAAAACGATTGCCTGATCAAGCTTGGAATCGCGCAGAACGTGGTCAAGCAGGCGGCGCTTGTGGGCACCATCATCTGCGTAGAGAACACTTTGTGAAATCTGTGCATGGGGGGCGGTCGAAGCGCTGACCTCAATGCGAACCGGGTCGCGCATCATGTTGGCGGCAAGCTTTGCCACATTGCCGTCGAGCGTGGCAGAGAACAGCAGCGTCTGGCGGCTTGCCGGCGTTTTTGCGACCAGCATCTTGATATCGTCGATGAAACCCATGTCGAGCATGCGGTCCGCTTCGTCGAGGACGATCGTGTGAACGGTTGAAAGATCAACCCGCTTGGCGTTCAGGTGATCTATCAGGCGACCGGGTGTTGCCACCAGAACGTCAATGCGACGCGACAAAGCCTTGAGCTGGGCGCCGTATGGCACACCACCGACAACCGTCGTGACACGCAGGCCGGGAAGCTTGGTGCCAAATGTGCTGGTTGCGTCGCTGACCTGCTGAGCCAGTTCGCGAGTGGGGGTCAGAACGAGAATCTGCACGCCACGACCGGCGTTGCCAGGGTTGCCTTCCAACTTTTGCAGGGCAGGCAGCATGAAGGCTGCGGTCTTGCCGCTACCGGTCTGTGCGCTGACCATGAGGTCTTTGCCTTTCAGAGCCGTGGGGATTGCCTGGGTTTGAACTTGTGTCGCTTGCGTGAAACCAGCTTCTTCAATAGCGCGCAACAACGCTGGGGCTAGGCCCAGAGATTGGAATGACATGACTTTCCTTGGTTGATTTGAATCGTGCCGACCGTATCAACCGAACGCTTATGTGCTTAAAAGGCAACGCGAAAGGAAAGGGGTCAGAAATCGATAAGAGGGCGAATCATAACCTTATTTTCGTTCAGGGTAAACCCCAATTTGCAAAATATTTTCAGAAAAGGGTTTAAACGAACCTTCTGATCACCACTGAACTGTTGCTACGCCTTGCTCTGCGAGCCATTGATTGCAAATAATAAAATGTTCGCAACCGATAAAGGGTGTTGGGCCGCGGCTCGCGGAAAGCGGCGAGGGATGGTTGGATTCGAGGATCAGACGAGGCCAGGGGTGATCTCCAGGTGGCAGCTGTTCAATGATTGCGCGCTTGTCCTGTGCATGCTTGCCCCATAGCAAGAACACGATTGGCCTGGGCTCGGACGCTGCAGCAGCAATCAGGTGGTCAGTGATTGACTGCCATCCAAGACGGGCATGCGAGCCCGCTGATCCTTGCTCTACGGTCAAGACGGTGTTGAGCAGCAGTACGCCTTGTCGGGCCCAGTCGGAGAGATCATTGCTTCGGGGGGCACTCAGCATATGTTCCTGGCTGCGATCCAGTTCCTTGAAAATATTCCGCAGGCTCGGGGGCGTGGGGCAGTGCCGGTCAACAGAGAACGCGAGGCCCTGCGCCTGGTCTGGACCGTGATAGGGATCCTGACCGAGTATGACAACTTTGATAGACTCCAGCGGCGTCATCCTGAGTGCGCGCCAGGGGTCGTGTGGAAACACAACCCGCCCCTCAAGGAGCCTGTCGGTCAGGTTTCGTTCGATGAGTGCCAGCTGACGGGTGATCTCAGGCCGATGTAAAACGGTCCGCCATGATTCTGGCAGACCGTTGATCTTGAGCGCAGAGAGATCTTTGAGTCGATTAGCCGGCATTGCCTGAAGACTTGGCGCCTGCGCGACGAGACATCATGGCGCGAAGCGCATCATCGCGCTCGATCAGCAGACGGGCTTGGGCCGCAACAGGGGCATCGACCATGCGTCCTTCGAATTTGCAGGCCGCACGACCGGCCGCCATTTCGGCATCAAACGTTGCAAGCAGTGCACGGGCACGCTCAACCGCCTTTGGATCTGGGCTGAAAGCTTCATTGGCGGCTTCAACCTGCGAGGGATGAACACAAAAAGCCCCTTCAAATCCGAGCCTTGCAGCGCGCTGGACGGTTTGGACAAACTTCTCTCGATCCGCAAAATCTGCAACCGATCCCACAAATCCAATCGGGATGATGCCGGCACGACGACAGGCGGCAACCGCCATGACGTTGGGGATGTAAAGACTGTCCGTATCAACCGCCATACGCATCGACACAGCAAGATCTTCGGCACCCACGATCATTCCGTATACGCGGGGATGGGCCTTGGCAATATCATCCATGTTGGCCAGACCATTGGCGTCTTCCACCATGGCAATCAACTTGGTGTGCCCCACGGGCAAGCCAGCTTCAACTTCACATTCGTCGAGGATTTCAGCAACACTGCGGATAAACGAACCATCCGGCACTTTGGGCAATGTGAGTGCTTTGACCGCGGGATGCACGCAACCTTCAATGTCCCGAACCAGCATCCGCCAAGGCCGGTTGACTCTGACAATCACATCAAAACCGGCATCAGCCGCACGTTGGGCAATCTGCCCGATCCTTGCACGAGTTTCTTCTTTCTGGTCTGGCGGGCAGGCGTCTTCGAGGTCCAGTTGAATGGCATCGGCATCGCGTCGCAGTGCACTTTCAAGAAATTTGTCACTGTGAGCAGGTACAAAAAGCATTGAACGCCAGGTCTGGCCGGGTGTGGAGGATTTCATTGGGTGCGGTTAAATTCGTTGATCAATGCGTGATGATAATCCGGAAGACGACGCACGACAGCGGCTGTTCGTTGCCCGGCAAGTATGGCTTTGTGGGTGTCCACTCCGGGTGTTGCCCAGACTGGTGCAGGAAACGCGACGTCGTCATGCCAGCGCGGTATGACATGCCAGTGCAGATGGGGCACCTGATTGCCAAGGCTGGCCAGGTTGATTTTGTCGGGTGTCAAACTCTCGCGCATCACGCTTTCAACGCGAAACACCACATCAAGCAGTTCCATGCGCTCGGCCGCAGAGAGGTCGGTCATTTCCTTGATGTGGCTGGTCCAGATCACGCGGGTGAAGCCGGGGAAATTTGGCTCGGCCGCATCGACGATGCGCCAGTTCCTGGAGGCAACCAGCACTTTGCCGGAGGATGTCTGGCATAGCTCGCAAATGGCGTCAGTCATGAGACTTGATGGCGCTTTCCAGCGCCATTGTGATGTGTTTGATAACCTGGATTCGGGCATGGCGCTTGTCATTGGACGATATGACATGCCAAGGTGCATGGTCGGTCTGGGTATAGGTCAGCATGTCACCCGCAGCATTGTGGTAATCCTTCCATTTGGCACGATTGCGCCAGTCCTCATCAGTGATCTTGAACTGTTTGAAAGATGACTTTTCGCGTTCTTTGAAGCGGGCGAGCTGCTCTTGTTCGGTGATCGCCAGCCAGAACTTGAGAACGATGACCCCGTGTCTGCTCAACTGCTGTTCGAATGCGTTGATTTCGGTATAACCTCGCCGCCACGCAGCCTGGGGGGTGAGCTTTTCGACTCGTTCAACCAGAACCCGCCCATACCACGAGCGGTCAAAGATCGCGATTCTGCCACGTGCGGGGACGTCACGCCAGAATCGCCATAAATGGGGGCGGTTCAGTTCAAACTGCCTGGGTGCCGAGATGGGCATGACTTTGTATTGTCTGGCATCAAGTGCGCGCGTAATGCGCCGAATTGTGCTTCCTTTGCCGGCAGCGTCCTGACCCTCGAAAGCCAGCACTAGTGCATGGTGCTTCAGGAATGAGGAGTCCCGAACAGCGCGCGCCAACCGGTTTTGCCATGCGAGCATTTGTTCGTCGTACTCTTGTTTGGGCATCACGACGGAATAGTCAATATCGTTTAGCGGGTTGACGATTTTGCGTAGCTTGGGTAATTCGGCGGGGTCGTGCAGGGAAGGTACACGGATTGATTGCCGTTTCAGGGCCTCCAGGACTGCTTGTCCCGTTCTGACGTTGCGCATGTTTTCGTCAGCGGCAGGAATGATGACCCACGGTGAGTGTGCGGCATCAGTGGCCTCGATAATTCTCTGCCCGGCATCTCGCAGTCGCTTGAAACGCTTGTGAACCTTGGTGTCCATCGGGCTGACTTTCCATGCCGTTGATGGATTCTCGAGCAGCTTCCTGGTGCGACTCGCCTGGGCGTCACGGGAAAGATGGAACCAGAGTTTGATCACTTGCACGCCATTGGCAACCAGATCGGCCTCGTAGCGCCTGGCTGTGAGCACCATCTCTTCGAGCCTGCGCACGTCCGGTCGCTTCTTGGCCGCCTCGGCAATCAAGGGGGCATAGCCAGATCCAAACACAATGCCGATCTGCCCTTTCGCGGGTAAGGCCTGCCAGAATCGGTAAGTGGGCGGGTACAGGCGATCCGCTTTGGTGGCTGGCGAGAACGCAATGGTCCGCACGTGTCGCGGATCCATCCATTCGTTCAGAAGGTTGATGGTGTCGCCTTTACCTGCTCCATCAATGCCGCCAACCAGGATTAGCAACGCGCGATCCTGTTTTCGAAGATGCTCATACTGGGCGTGTAGCAGGCGAGTTCGAAGCGCAGGAATGATCCGACTGGCCTCGTCATCAGAAAGTTTGGGGTCAGACTCCGCGTCATCGAACATGTATTTCGCCTCAAAAAGCTTATAGGACGTTTAACGGTATCTTCAGATAATGTATCCCGTTTGACTCGGCAGGTGGGAGTTCACCTGCGCGAATGTTGATCTGAATCGATGGCAGAAGCAGTGTCGGCAAATCCAGGCTTGCATCCCGGGTCGTGCGCATGTCGACAAATGCCTGCTCAGTGATGCCATCACGCAGATGAATGTTGTCTTTTCGTTGCTCTGCGACGGTCGTTTCGTTGCGGACTTCCCGATTGTTGGGTGGGTAGTCGTGGCACATCATCAGCTTGGTCTGATCAGGCAGCGACAGGATACGTCGGGCTGATGCATAGAGTGTGGAGGCACTGCCGCCGGGGAAGTCACAACGGGCCGAGCCAACGTCGGGCATGAACAGGGTGTCCCCCACGAACACGGTGTCGTCGTCAATCAGGTAAGCCATGTCGGCTGGCGTGTGTCCCGGGACGTGCAAGGCCTGAGCCTTGATCTCTCCAATATAAAAAACTTCATCGGGCTCAAACAGATGGTCAAACTGTGAGCCATCCAGTTGAAACTCTGTCTCAAGGTTGAAAATTTTCTTGAACACACCCTGAACGGTCTTTATTTCGGAGCCGATCGCAATCTGGCCACCGACAGATCGCTTCAAATAAGGAGCAGCCGAGAGGTGGTCAGCGTGGGCGTGCGTTTCAAGCAACCATTGCGTCTTCAGGCTCTCGGCTTTTATATAGGCAATGACCTTATCTGCGCTTTGGGTGCTTGTCTTTCCTGATTTCGGATCGAAATTGAGCACAGAGTCAATCACGGCACACTCGGTGCCTGGACCGTCATCCACAACGTAAGTGAATGTTGCTGTCATTTCATCAAAGAAAACCTTGCAGCGCATGTCCCGACTCCTTGAAATAATTGACCCGTGCATATATTCTATTGATCAATAGTTTATATGTAAATATAATGATAAAAAACACTCTCCACCCAGGTATAGTTTTTGTTACCGCTGCGAGAGAAATATGTCAGGCGTTTTGCAATGCCGGCAGTTCCCCGTGTGGGTGTGTTCAGTGTTTTTAAGCTCTGCAGGATCGCGACTTTCGCGCGGGTAGACATGCAGAGTGATTTGAGGAATATGTCATGACCGCAGTTGCCACTCTGCCAGCGTCTGCAATCGGTGATCTTAGACAGTCAGCCGGTAAAGCCTGCCTTTTGCTCAAGACCATGGCCAATGAGGATCGGTTGTTGTTGCTTTGCAATCTGATTGATGCTGAGCTCAATGTTGGAGAGCTCGAACAGCTGACGGGTATTCGTCAGCCAACATTGTCGCAGCAACTCGGCGTTCTCAGAGATGAGGGACTCGTCAACACGCGTCGTGAGGGTAAGTACATCTATTACACCCTTGCAAGTCCTGCCGTGTTGCAGATCATGTACACCCTGCATGGATTGTTTTGTGAGCAAAAAGCGAGCCTTTGACTGGCCATGCTTTTTGCTTTTCTGGTAAGTTGTCCCACCCTGCTCAAGGAGCAAACTATGAACATCAACGTCGGAACTGCCGATCGTGCTGTACGCATCATCGTCGGAGTCCTGCTCGTCGCGCTGACCCTGTCCGGGCAGATTGGCGCCTGGGGATGGATTGGGGTCTTGCCCATCCTGACAGGCTTCTTCCGTATCTGCCCGGCGTATTCGTTGCTGGGCATGAACACTTGTGGCCTGAAAAAGTAGCTTCAAGCTGATCATTCTGACTGACGCGAGAACTTTTTTGCTGCGTCAGATTTGAGCCCCCGCGGCGTTTTTACTGCGGGGTGTTTCTGGTGTTGCCTTGAACTCTTGGCCTTCGCTGCCTGGCATCAGTGAATGATAGCGAGGCTTTGGTATTTCGACGGGTGGCGAATCGATTTAGCGGAAAAGCTCTGCGAGCGCTTGACCCGGGTCCTCTGCGCGCATGAACGCTTCGCCAATCAGAAACGCCTGTACCCCGTGATCCAGCATGAGATGCACGTCTTCGGATTTCAGGATTCCGCTTTCCGTTACGACCCGCTTGCCCTCGGGTATTCTAGGCAATAGGTTCAGTGTGTTGTCCAGCGATGTGTGGAAGGTTTTAAGGTCACGGTTGTTGATGCCGAGCAAGGGTGTTTTTAGCGTGAGCGCGCTGTCGAGTTCGCTGGCGCTGTGCACTTCAACCAGAACGTCCATCCCCAATTCAAGTGCGCAGGCCTCAAGGTCCTGCATCTGGGTTGTTTCAAGTGCAGCCACGATCAGCAAGATACAGTCCGCACCCATCGCTCGAGCCGATACGACTTGATACGGGTCGATCATGAAGTCTTTGCGAAGCACTGGCAGAGTGCACGCTGCGCGGGCCTGACGCAGGTAGTCGTGCGAGCCCTGGAAGAATTGCACATCCGTCAGAACTGACAGGCAGGCGGCTCCTCCCGCAGCATAGGACTTCGCGATGCTTGCCGGGTCAAAGTTCTCGCGCAAGACGCCCTTGGATGGGGAGGCTTTCTTGACTTCTGCTATCACTGCAGCCTTGCCTGCGGCGATCTTGTCTTCGATCGCTGCAGCAAAACCTCGAACGTCTTTTCTGGCCTGAGCCTCACGCAGCAGATCGTCCATGCTGCGCAGTTGTCGGGCGACTTTGACCTCTTCGGCTTTGATCGCGAGGATCTTGCTCAAAACATCGGTGCTCATTGTGCGATCCTCCTCGTGGCTTCACAAAACTGTTCCAGTTTGTCGCGTGCCGCTCCAGTCGCTATCATTTCGAACGCCTTCTCGATACCCTTGGCCATGCTCTCGGCCTTGTTGCCCGCGTAGATCGCAAGTCCGGCGTTGTAAGCAACGATGTCTCGGGCCACCCCGGGTGTATTTGACAGTGCTTCAAGTACCAGCGCCTTGGAGTCTTCCCGGTTCTGGATGCGGATTGAACGGTTTGAAACCATGTCCAGGCCAAAGTCCTCCGGGTGGATGGTGTACTCGCGAATCTCGCCATCCTTGAGTTCGCCAACCAGGGTGGCGGCACCCAGAGATGCTTCATCCATGCCATCCATTCCATGCACAATCAGAACATGGCGTGAACCCAGAGCCTTTAATACCCGCACCTGGATGCCGACAAGATCAGGATGGAACACGCCCATCATCTGGTTCCTGGCACCCGCCGGATTGGTCAGGGGACCAAGAATATTGAAGATCGTCCGAACGCCCAGTTCTTTGCGAATGGGTGCGATGTGTTTCATCGCTGTGTGGTGATTCTGCGCGAACATGAAGCCCACGCCAGTTTCACGCAGACACTGATTGATCTGGTCTGGCGTGAGGTCAACACGACCGCCGAGCGCTTCGATAAGGTCAACACTGCCACTTGGCGAGGATGCGCTGCGGCCGCCATGTTTGGCAATGGGTACGCCGGCGGCTGCCGCCACAAACATGGCGGAAGTCGAAATGTTGAAAGTATTGCTGCCATCGCCGCCGGTACCGCACATGTCGAGCAGATCCTGCGGGTTATCGACAGGAACCGGCGTTGCAAATTCTCGCATCACCATGGCGGCTGCAGTGATCTCACCGATGGTTTCTTTCTTGACTCGCAGGCCCATCAGCAGTGCGGCGGCCATGGTCGGTGCCATCTCGCCTTTCATGAGGCTGCGCATCAGGTGCAGCATTTCGTCGTGAAATATTTCTCGGTGCTCAATGCAGCGAGACAGCGCTTCGCTAGGCGTAATCATCATGCGTGCTCCGCTGTCACTGTGTGGTTCAGTCGCAAGAAATTCTGGAGCAGGGCATGCCCGTGTTCACTCAGAATGGACTCGGGGTGGAACTGGACGCCATAGATAGGCAATGTTTTATGGCGCACGCCCATGATCTCACCGTCAGCCGTCTGGGCGGTCACTTCAAGGCAGTCAGGCATCGTCGCACGCTCGATCGCAAGCGAGTGGTAGCGAATCACCGTGAAGGGACTCGGCAGATTGCTGAATACGTCCGAGCCTGTGTGGGTGATGACGGAAGTCTTGCCGTGCATGATTTCCTTGGCGCGCACGATACGTCCGCCAAATGCCGCACCAATCGCCTGATGTCCGAGGCAGACACCGAGAATGGGAATCTTGCCCGCAAAATGTTTGATCACAGCCACAGAGACGCCAGCCTCCGCAGGTGAACAAGGCCCTGGCGAGATACAGATGTGATCCGGCGCAAGCGCTTCGATTTCTTCAATGGTGATCTGGTCGTTACGGTAGACAAGGACGTCCTCACCGAGCTCGCCGAAGTACTGCACGAGGTTGTAAGTGAAGGAATCGTAATTGTCGATCATGAGTATCTTGGACATACAAACCTCTTTTTCTCAGTTGCTTGAATCCAAGCGACACATTTTTCCGGCGTGCACCAACAACTGGGCCACTGTGATCACACTCGTGGCGAGCAGCAGAGTGGACGATAAAACGGCAGATTTGGTATTTGACATCAGGCATTCTCCTTCAATTCTTGGAGCCGCCGTGCCGGAGAGACTTTTGTGAAACCTCGCCTGTCCGGAATCGGCGGCAAGGTGCGGGCGAACCCGCAACAACGCGTCGCCTCCTATTGGAAGCGCCACCACAGTGCGATATTGATGAGGTTCGAGCAGGTCATGGCATAACCGGGCAAGTTGACCAAAAGCAGGACTGAGTGAATCGGATAAACCCACCCAGACCGCTCAACTGGAATGATGTTATCACGACGACATTGCTAGTAGCTTACAGAGAACTCCCCAAGACCGGTGAGTGACGATGTGCTGAGGGTTTGTCATACGTCACTACACCGATTTCCGGGTTGAGCTCTGGGTCGAGACTTCGCCTGTCTGGCTGCAGAAAGCTCTTCAGACGGGTGTGTCGAGACCGCTCTGTACCTGTTCGGCAGCTCTTAGAACGGCACGTGCCTTGGCTTCCGTTTCCAGCCATTCTTTTTCCGGGTCAGAGTCAGCCACAATGCCTGCAGCGGCCTGCACATAAAGCATCCCATCCTTGATGATGCCTGTACGGATTGCAATTGCGACATCCATCTCGGCGCCATAGCTGAGATAGCCTGCAGCCCCACCGTAAATCCCGCGTTTGACGGGTTCAAGCTCATCAATGATTTCCATGGCGCGGACTTTGGGTGCACCGGTCAGCGTGCCCGCCGGGAAGGTGGCGCGCAGCACATCCATGTTTCTCATGCCAGCGGTCAGGGTTCCGGTGACGTTTGACACCAGATGCATGACGTGTGAGTAGCGTTCAATCACCATGGTGTCAGTGACTTTGACGGATCCGATCTTGGCCACACGCCCCACGTCATTGCGGGCGAGATCGATCAGCATCACATGCTCTGCGCGTTCTTTCGGATCGGCCTGCAGTTCCGCTGCCAGTGCCGCATCCTCTTCGGGGGTTCCACCGCGCTTGCGGGTGCCTGCGAGCGGTCGGATGGTGACTTCGGTCTCAGGGTGTGCCGGATCGCTGCCGCTGATGATTTCCTGGCGCACCAGAATCTCTGGAGATGCGCCCACCACCTGAAAATCCCCGAAATTCCAGAAGTACATATAGGGCGACGGGTTGAGCGATCGCAGCGCCCGGTACAGGGATAATGGAGAGTCACTATAGGGTTTGGCAATCACTTGCCCGACCTGGACCTGCATCAGGTCTCCACCTTCAATATATGCCTTGGCTTTGCGTACAGCTGCCAGGTAGTCCTCTTTCTTGAAACTGCGAATTTCCTGCGTTGCCACGCTGGCCTGGCTATAAGGGATGTCGACGGGTTTACGCAGGCGGATGCGAAGGTCCCGCAGACGTGCTCGGGCCTTGCTATAGGCTTCTGGCTCCGACGGGTTTGCATAGACCAGCATGTAGATGCGTCCAGCGACATTGTCAACGATCACCAGTTCATCAACGTGCAACAGCAGAATGTCGGGAGGACCTTCCCCCATTCCCTCAGGGTAGGGTTTGGTTGACGGACCCAGCCGCGGTTCAATGTGTCTGACGGCGTCGTAGCCGAAGTAGCCCGCCAGCCCACCCGCAAAACGCGGCATTCCCGGGCGCAGAGCGACTTTGAAGCGATCCTGATAGTCTGAAATGAATTTCAGCGGATCGCCTTCGTGGGTCTCGACGACCTTGTCGTCCGTGAGAACCTCGGTCTTGGTGCCACGGGCACGAATAACGGTGCGCGCGGGCAGGCCGATGAATGAATATCGACCGAATCTTTCGCCACCCATGACGGACTCGAGCAGACAGGTGTATTTGCCCGCCTGGGGGGTCGCGTGAGCGAGTTTCAGGTAGATCGCCAGTGGCGTGTCGAGATCGGCGTAGGTCTCGCTGATCAGCGGAATCCGGTTATAGCCTTCGGCGGCCAGTGCGTTGAATTCGATTTCAGTCATGATGCTCAGAAAATGGAGGGTCTGGTGGGGTGCCGAGCCTGTTCGCAACAAAAAAGCCCGACCTGATAGGGGAGCGGGCTTGTCTGACAACCGTCTTATGGCCAAACCAGTGACCGGTGCAGCAGCATCCTACCCGCTAAACGACCGCCACCAGCGCCAGCAGGCGCCTTGCAGATGGACAGCAGGAGATGGCAGTACAGTCATTTCAGAAGTTCAAACCAGAGAATCTTTCTCTCGCCCAATGCGAGCCTTCGACAATCGTCTGTACTATACCATCGACAGGAAGATCATCCACCGACTCACCTTCGTTATATCCATAGGGCACGGCCAGCACGGTACAGCCTGCCGCACGGGCAGCCAGCGCGTCATTGATCGAGTCACCGATGGCGAGTGCCTGTTCAGCGGGCACACCGAGTTGTGCACAGGCAAACAGGAACTGGTCCGGATCCGGTTTGCGTTTCGGGCAAGTATCTCCGCAGACGACGGCGTCCATATATTTGGCCAGACCGGTTCTTTCAAGCAGAGGGATCGTGAACAGGGTCGGTTTGTTGGTGACGACAGCCAGCTTCAGACCCATCTTGGCGAAAGCTTCTATTCCTTCGATCACCTCTGGATAGAAAGTCGAAGCCTTGCCGTTGAGTTCGGTGTAATGCCGATAAAAAATGGCGCGTCCCTGCTCGAATGTGTCATCAGGAAGATTGGCAGCGGACAGACTCGCAGTCAGGGTGCGTCGAACCAGATTGTCCACCCCTTTGCCGATAAACGTACCAATCAGCGCATACTCGAGTTCAGTCATGCCCATTTCACGTCGCATGGCATTGGCTGCTGCAGCCAGGTCTGGCAACGTGTCTAGAAGGGTGCCATCCAGATCGAACAGAACGGCACGCAGGCTGGTTGTCATGGTTTGATCACTCCGTGATGTGTTGATTCCTGATCGGCCATGTCAATCTCACGACGCATTTTGGCAATCACCTCTTTGTAATCCGGTTGTCCGAATATGGCTGATCCGGCAACAAATGCGCTCGCACCGGCCTGGCGAATCTTTCCGATGTTATCGACCTTGATCCCGCCATCGACTTCGATGTCGATCATCTGACCGCCGTTTGCGACGTGCTCATCAACTCTTTGTTTGACGCGGCGGATTTTTTCAAGCGTGCTGTCGATAAAGCTTTGTCCACCAAATCCGGGGTTAACTGACATCAGTAACACGATGTCAAGCTTGTCCATCAGATGATCGAGCCAGTGAATCGAGGTGGCAGGATTCAGAACCAGACCTGCCTTGCAACCGTGATCACGGATCATGGCCAGGGTTCTATCCGGGTGGCGGGAGGCTTCCGGGTGAAACGTCATGACGTTTGCCCCCGCTTTTGCAAACAGGGGAACCAGACTGTCAACGGGTTCAACCATCAAGTGCACATCGATGACCGCGTCCGTCAGGGGGCGAATCGCCTCACAGACCAGAGGACCGATGGTCAGGTTGGGAACGTAGTGGTTGTCCATGACATCAAAGTGGATCCAGTCAGCGCCAGCCTGCAGTACGCCGGTGACCTCCTCGCCAAGGCGTGCAAAGTCGGCGGATAAAATACTCGGAGCGATCTTGGCTGGTGTAGTGAGGGTGATTTCTGGCATGATGACGATCGGTCAGTTGCGGTAAAGCGTCATTATCGCAGGCTGCAGCCGCTAATACGTAAAACGACGTGATCGGGAAACTTTTGTGAATCCGTTTGAGCTGAAGGTTGAGGTTGAGTCGCAGTTTGTCCCTGAACAGTCTGATCCGGGCAAACAGGCCTATATGTTTGCTTACACAGTCCGGATTACCAACAATGGGCAGCGCCCGGCACAGGTGATCAGCCGCCACTGGATTATTGTGGATGGCAATAACAAGAGCCATGAGGTTAAAGGTTTGGGTGTCGTCGGGCAGCAGCCTTTGCTGGCACCTGGAGAAACATTTGAATATTCAAGTGGTTGTCCGTTAAACACACCGGTTGGATCCATGAAAGGGTCCTATCTGGCGGTTGGTGATGATGGCGAGCCGTTTCGGGTGCCGATTGAGGAATTCGTGCTGGCGATGCCCCGCATGCTGCATTAAGAACAAGGAGAAGGGGTTTGATGGTCAAGCGCTTGCGGTTGTTGGCGATGATGGGTGCCGTGGCAGTTATGGTGGCTGGCTGCTCTGTGCCGACACAGGTTCAGAAGCCGGGTGAGGATATAGCCATCTCGAGGATCGACCGATTTACCGTACCACCGCTGTCTTCGCTGCCAGAAACCAAGCCGCGCGCACTGATGGGGCGTTATGTCGAAGTGGCCTGGGGTTCGGTGCCAGGCTGGCAGGGCGATGACTTGAGTGACTATTGGGCGAATTTTGTGCGCAACTGTCAGGGCTTGATGCGCCCTGTCAGTGGCAACCTGAGCACGCCCGCCCGGGCAGCACCGAGAGCCTGGCACGAAGTCTGCTCTGCTGCGCTGAATCCGGCAACAGCGCCATCACCCGGCGATGCGACTCAGATCCGCAAGTTCCTGCAGACATATTTGACCCCATGGCAACTTGAGACCACAGACCGAAAAATTGCCGACGGCATGGTCACGGGATACTACGAACCCGTGGTCAACGGTTCCCGCAGTCGTGGGGGTGCTTTTCAGTGGCCGCTTTATGCGGTTCCGAATGATTTGTTGAATATTGAACTGGGCGACTTGTATCCTGATCTCGCGGGTAAGCGAGTGCGCGGCAAGCTTGATGGCAATCGCGTGGTTCCTTACGACAGTCGTGCCCAGATCGTCAAGTCAGATCGTCAACCGCCGGTGATCGTCTGGATTGATGATCCTGTCGACAATTTTTTCTTGCAGATCCAGGGTTCCGGGCGGGTGTATCTGGCGCAAGGGCCGGATGCTGGCAAGACGATACGTCTGGCATACGCCAATCACAACGGTCATCCGTATGTATCGATTGGACGATGGCTGGCCAATCAGGGCGAGATCCCGATTGCACAGGCCTCGATGCAGAACATCAGAGCCTGGGCGAAGAAAAATCCGGGCCGTACCCAGGAGATGCTTAACGCAAATCCGGCGGTGGTGTTTTTTCGTGAAGAAGCGATCGAGGATGATCTGCAAGGACCCAAGGGTGCTTACGCAGTACCACTAGGCGCGCGTCGCGCGATCGCTGTCGATCCAGCCTTTGTGCCGTTAGGCACCCCTGTGTATCTCAGTACCACCATGCCTTCGTCTAGTCAGGCCCTCAATCGCATGGTGTTTGCGCAGGATACCGGAGCAGCCATCAAAGGGGCTGCAAGAGCCGACTTCTACTGGGGTTCAGGTAAAGAGGCAGGCGAGCTGGCAGGTCGCATGAAGCAGCGTGGCCAGATGTGGCTGCTGTGGCCAAAGTCTGCAGGAGTCCCGTCAGCGCGTTGAGGCAGGCCATTTGAGTCAGGCGAGTGAGATGAATTCGATGCGTAACCATTCAGTTGTTGTGTGCGGTGCAGGGATTGTCGGTATGGCACTCGCCCTTGACTTTGCCCGGCGCGGCGTGCGCGATGTTTTGCTGCTCGGGCCAGCACAACGCGCGGTTCAGACGGGTCCCGATGACTACCATCTACGGGTTTATGCGATCTCTGCTGCGAGCCAGCAGTATTTGCAAAGTCTGGGTGCCTGGGCCATGATCCCGACTTCGCGGGTCACCCGGGTTGACGCCATGGAAGTGCGGGGTGATGCATTCGGTGCCGTTTATCTTCGGGCCTGGCAAGCTGCGCGGAATGAACTGAACTGGATTGTGGAATCCGCACAGATCGAACAGGTTCTCAGCCAGGCACTGCGTGTCTACGGTGTCAGATGGCTTGAAGAAACGCTCGTTGAGTATGGCAGTGGTGTGGGACGCACAGCCTCCGGTCAGTCCATCAAAGCACAGCTCTGGGTCGCTGCTGATGGTACATCTTCGACACTCAGGAAACAGGCCGGTATCCGGTTTGATGAGCACAAGTACGACGCGGTTGGTGTGGTTGGGCATCTGACTTGCGAGAAACCACATCAAGGCGTTGCCATGCAGTGGTTTCAGAACAAGGGGGTGCTGGCCCTTCTGCCGATGCCTGACACATCAAGAGGACACCAGGTGTCGATGGTATGGTCCATTCCGCGCGATCAGGCAAAAGCGTTGCTCGATCTGCCTGCCGCGCAACAAGTAACCATGCTTAGTGAGCAACTCGGTCAAATCAGCCGGAGCCGGTTGGGTCAGCTTGAGTTGCACAGCGAGATTCGTGGCTTTGACCTGCTTCTGGCGTCCTCGGACATGATTGGTAAGCAGGTGGCATTGGTTGGTGATGCCGCACACAGAGTGCATCCACTGGCTGGTCAGGGTCTGAATCTTGGCCTGGGTGATGCGCGAGCACTGGCGCGAATTGTGTGCGAGCGTGAACCTTTCTTCGGGGCGGGTGATCCAACCCTGCTGCGTCGATATCGGCGTGCGAGGGCGCAGGACATCATGGAAATGCGCATTCTGACGGACGGTCTGAAACGGCTGTTCGATCTGGATCTGCCAGGCGCGGCGTGGCTTCGTAATGCCGGCCTGAGTCTTGTCGATCGTATTCCCCCTATCAAGCGGTTGCTGATCGCAGCCGCGACCCGATCACATGGATGATTCGGGTTCACTTGTGGAGAGTTAAGTGTTTAGTCGAGTGAGTCGAGTTTTCATAATGTGCGCTGCGTCGGCAGCGTCAGTGGCTATTGCCCATGCGCAAACAGCAACACCGCCCACGTCACCTGAGCCAGCAGTCCAGGCGACCGTAGCCGTATCCCCCGCGGTGACGTCGCCAGAACAATCCGTGCGCGAGCGGTTCACCGAGCGATTTGGCAACATGCCTGTCAACAATGTCCGTCAGACACCGTATGGCCTGTTTGAGGTTCAACTCGGAAACAGCCTGATCTACACCGATGAGCAAGTCCGGTTTGTGCTGGACGGTCATCTGATTGATGCAGAAACTCGCAAAGACCTGACGCAGGAGCGTCTGGATGACCTGGCGAAGGTGGATTTTGAGAAGCTGCCGTTTGATATCGCTTTCACTCAGGTGCGAGGCAATGGCAGTCGCCGCGTAGCGATCTTTGAGGATCCGAACTGCGGCTATTGCAAGATTCTCAGAAAAAACATGGAGGGGATCGACAATCTGACGATCTACACCTTCATGCTCCCGATTCTTTCAAATGACTCCGTTGATAAGGTACGCAACATCTGGTGCTCCAAGGATCGCGGTGCGACCTGGGACGACTGGATGTTGCGCGGCAAGGTGCCGCCAGAAATCAAATGTGATGCGCCGATCCCGGCCATGCTGGAAGCGGGCAGACAGTTGATGGTGCAGGGCACGCCAGCGATCTTTTTTGCTGATGGAACCCGTGTGCCGGGGGCGATCAGCAGGGAAGAACTGCTTGAGCGGCTGAAGTAAGTCGTAACAGGATAGAGAAACACCTCATACAACACGCCGGTTGCTTGGACTGGCAAACACTGGGAACGGGAGAGACAACCTTGAAAATAGCTGTGCTGGATGATTATCTGCGCGTCGCGCAAGGGCTGGCTGACTGGGCATCACTGGGTGCTGAAGTCACGTTTTTTGATGATTTCATCGAACCCGAGAATTTGGCAAGTGCGCTGGCGGGATTTGATGTGGTGGTCGCAATGCGTGAGCGTAGTCGCCTGTCAGCTCAACTGATCGAGCAATTGACAGATCTCAAGCTGATTGTGACTACAGGCTTGCGAAATGCGGCCATTGACATGCAGGCCTGCGCCAAACGAGGGATTTTGGTCTGCGGTGCGCCAGGCACCGAGGACGGTGGCAAAGGTACGGCAGAGCTTGGCTGGGCATTGCTGATGGCACTTGCCAAGCGCATCCCTCAGGAGGCGCACAATATGCGGGCCGGACTGTGGCAGACTAGCATGACACCCGTGCTCTCGAGCAAACGTCTTGGTGTTGTAGGGTTGGGCAAGCTGGGTCAACTGATGGCTCGATACGCAAAGGCCTTTGACATGGACGTGGTAGCGTGGAGTCCCAATCTGACTGACGAGCGCGCAGCTGCCGCCGGCGTGCGCCGGGTGGGGAAAGACGAGCTATTTGCAAGCTCGGATTTCATCAGTGTGAATCTGGTGCTGAGCTCAACGACGGCTGGGATCGTTGATGCGAAGTCAATTGGTCTGATGAAGCCAAGCGCGCATATCATCAATACGTCGCGTGCGGGTCTGATTGACACGGCAGCCCTGAAAGCTGCCCTGGAACAGGGGCGCATTGCGGGCGCAGGACTTGATGTATTTGAGGTCGAACCCTTGCCAGCCAATGATGCTTGGCGAAGTGTTCCGAATACGCTTCTCACGCCTCATCTTGGCTATGCCAACAACGAGAATTTCGAGGGGTACTTTCCAAACGTGGTCGCTGCGATCGCGGCCTGGAAGAAGGGTTCACCCATCCGGGTCATTCAATAATGAATAGCGTGCTGTCAGCGCCTTTGCTGGTTCGCATTCTGCTTTTGCTGGTGCTGGCAGCCGCTGCCTATTTCTTTGCCGGATTCCTGGTGCCGGTTCTGGCAGCTCTGATTATCGGATTTGCCAGCTGGCCCGCCTATGAGAAGCTGGTGCGGCTCATGCAGGGCAGCACAATACTCGCAGCAACCGTAGCGTTGCTGATTGTGTTGACGGTCCTCATCATTCCACTGTCCGTTGCGGTCTCGTACGCCATTTCGGAGGCGGGCAATCTGGTGCGCTGGCTGTTGCTGGCAAACCGGGACGGAATGGCCGTCCCTCAGTGGATCAGTGCTCTGCCTGTCGTTGGCCACACGGTTGCCGAGTATTGGACAGTCTACCTTGGTGAGCCTCATGCGCTGGGAAAGTGGGTCGAGCTGGTGAGTGGCCAGCACCTCGGTGATGTTTATCGCATGGTGGTTTCTGCCACGGGTAACGTGTTTCATGTTGCGCTCTCAGTGCTTTTCATGCTGATGACCCTTTTCTTTGTCTACAAGGACGGGAAAGTTCTTGCAGGGCAACTGGATATGGTGGGCGAGAAGATTCTGCCCACCCGCTGGCAGCAGTTTTCCCGGGTGGTTCCTGCAACTGTCACCTCGACCGTGACGGGTATGGGATTGATTGCCATTGGTGAGGGGGTGGTGCTTGGTGTGGCTTACTGGATTGCAGGTGTCCCGAGCCCTGTGCTATTAGGTGTCATCACCGGAGTCATGGCGATGATTCCGGGCGGTGCCCCACTGAGTTTTACACTGGTATCACTTTATCTGGTGGGATCGGGTGATCTAGTCGCCGGGGTTGGCCTGTTTCTCTGGGGCACCATCGAGCTTTTCATCGTCGATAAGACGCTGCGCCCAAGGCTGGTGGGAGGACCTGTCAAACTGCCTTTCCTGCCGACATTTTTTGGTTTGGTGGGCGGCGTGCAGACGATGGGTTTTGTGGGTCTTTTCGTGGGACCCGTGCTGATGGCGCTGGTGGTGGCAATCTGGCGCGAGTGGATTTACAACATGCGATTTGCGCGTCCACAGACTAAGGTTTTGATGCCGGGTTCGCTGGAAGATTGAGATCGGATTGTTGCTCCACGATCTGTCCATCCACCAAGGTGATGGTGCGATCACAGGTTTGAGACAGACGGGGATCGTGGGTGACGATGAGCACCGCGCAGGAGAAAGACTGATTGAAATGTCTGAGCATTTCAAAAATGTGAGCGGCAGTATGGGTATCGAGGTTGCCGGTGGGCTCATCGGCCAGCAATAAAGCGGGGCGCGTTGCCAGTGCCCTGGCGATCGCGACACGTTGCTGCTGTCCGCCCGAAAGTTCGCTGGGCTTTTTCTGCGCAAAGTCTTTCAGACCTACCGACTCAAGAAGATGCATGCCCCAGTCGATGGATTCAGCACCGGGTTTTCCGCGGCTGATCATCAGCGGCATCAGGATGTTTTCCAGGGCCGAGAAGGCTTCAATCAGATGGTGAAACTGAAACACAAACCCGATGCGTTCTCGCCGCAGTGCCGTGCGCGCTTCATCATTGAGCAGCCGGGTCGGCTGGTCAAGCAGGTAGAGCTCACCCGAGGTTGGCTGATCCAGAAGACCAATCAGATTGAGCAAGGTACTTTTACCCGACCCGGAAGGACCCACGAGAGCGGTGAATTCGCTTTGCGTGAGTTCGAAGTTGATGCCGTGCAGGACTTCGGTCTGCGTCGGCAGACCAAGGTTATAGGACTTTTTTAACGACTCAAGTCTGAGAACGCTCGGCTCATGTTCCGGTTTGACGATGGATGGTTCAGACATAGCGGATTGCTGTCACGGGATCCAGACGCGATGCACGCCAGGCAGGTGCAATCGCCGCCAGTATGCCGGTGGCGGTTGCGAGTGCAACTGTCATGGGAATGATACTGACCGATGGTTCGATGTCGAACAGTTTCGGACCAAACCGGTTAAAGGCCCAGACCATGCTCCAGCCAGCAGCGGAGCCCGCAAGCGATCCGAGTAAGCCCATCAGTGCGCCCTGAATCAAAAACACCCTCAGCATCTGCTGCTTGCGTGCACCCATGGCCCGCAAAATGCCAATCTCGCGAGTTCTTTGTGTGACACTGATCGCCAGAACACTAGCGATACCAAATGCGACCGAAACCCCCACAAAAAAGCTGATCAGGTTGGTCGAGAGGCTTTGGGATTGCAATGCATTCATCAGCTGGCTGTTGATCTGCATCCAGCTCTCGGACTTCAGACCCGTCAGACGTGCGATGTTTTCCGATACCCGGGTTGCATCAAATATGTCACGCACCGTCAGGTCAATAACGGTCGCGGCCCCCGGCAAACCTAAAATTGCCTGTGTCTGCTTCATGTCCATGTAGACAAACCGGGAGTCAAGTTCCCTGACACCCAGATCAAATATACCTGTGATGGTCAGGACCGCAGATCTGTCTGCGCTGGTCTCAATTCGCAACTTGCTGCCGACTTTGACGCCAAGGTCTTCAGCCAGTTTGAAACCGATGACGGTCTCGCCCGGGTTGACGCTGAACCGTCCCGACACAATGTTATCTCCAATCTTGATGATTTTCAGGTAGCGTTCAGGGATGACGCCGACCAGGGAAACCGCTTTCACGGCGTCTGCTCGCCGGGCAAACGCCGGACCGGACACGACAGGGGACGCAGCCGCGATATCGGGCAGGTCTTCTAGCGACAGCAGCACCTGCTGCCAGTTGTTGATCGAGCGCAGGCGCTGTGCTCGGGCGTCCTCCAGAATCAGGTGAACGGACTGCCCTTCAGGCTCCGTCGCCGCCAGATTGGTGTCAGCCCGGGGCTCAACCCGCACGTGCGCCTGGGTGCCCAAGGTGCGCTCGATCAGGTTGTACTGAAGACCGGAGACCAGTGTGATGATAAATACAATGACCGATACACCGACGCCGATGCCCAGCAAAATCAGGACGGTCTGTGCGAATCCTTGGCGCAAAAACTTCAGCGCAATATTGATTTCAATCCACATAACTCGCGCGCACACGCTGACCCGGGATCACGCTGGCGTCACTGATCACGAGTTCACCCGCTTGAAGGCCAGACACGATCTGCGTCTGCATCAAGCCTCTGAGCCCGAGATCAACAGATTTTTCAACGGCCTTGCCAGATTGCAGTACCAGAACCTTTGCCTTATGGTCTCGGGTTTGCCTGAGAGCGTTGTCTGGAACCAGCAGGGCATTTGCCGCCTTTGCGGTCGTGATGGTGGCCGTGACGGTCATATCCTCTTTGAGAAACGCAGGTGGCTCGAGAATCTCAAGCCGTACATCCACCGTTCCACGTTGTGGGTCAATGGCCGGGGCGATAAAGTTGACCCGAGCCTCAAATCTTTGATCTGGAAAGGCATCTGCGATGCAGGTTGCTGTCTGTCCAACCGACAGTATGCCTAGATTGCGCTCATCGACGGGCACAAGCACTTCGGCCTTGCCAAGCCTTGCGATCTCAAATAGCACTCTTCCAGGTTGCACCTGATCGCCCGGCTCGACCTGACGGGTCAGAATCAGGCCGTCAAACTGTGCCCGGATCTCTGTCTTGTCAAGCGCGGCGCGGGCCGCGCGCAGCCGTTCGGTCAGGATGCGCTCTTCGCTTGCGCCAGGCGCCAGTGACTGAGCAACCAGACGGGCCTGTTGAGCTCTTGACCGTGCCACAACCTCGGCTTGAGCGGCTTTCTCGTAGAGTTCAGTGGCAATCGATCGACTTTTCAGCAGCTCATGTCTGCGCTGAGCTTCGCGCGATGCCTGTTCAAGTTCGAATTCACTTTGTTCAAGCGCAGCCAGAGCCTGGGGGCGACGGCTCGAGCGCAAGTTGTCCAGTGCAGCCTGAGCTTCCGCCAGACGGGCTGCGAGCTCATTGGAGCTCAGTGTCAGTAACAAGTCACCCGGCCGCACCCGGTCGCCCTCGGTCACATGTCGCTGCTGAACAATGCCCGTGATCTCGACCCCAACCTGGGATTTCGATGTTGTGATGACTCGGCCTGCTGCGACCACATTCTGGACCAGATTGGTCGGTTCAATCCGCACAACTGGAACTGCGGGACCTTGCCAGATGCGCCAGGCAAAAAAACCGGCCACAAGCAGAGCCATGAACCCCAGAAGCAGGGTAGATCGGCGCAGGATCACTGAAGACCTCCGGCCAGAGCGGCATACAGATCAGGGTGTAGGGAATGTGCCGGGCAACAGAATGCGCTTGTCGACCGTTTCGATGTCTGTGTGCCCACAAAACGCCATGGTGAGATCAAGCTCTTTATGGATGATCTCGAGCGCCTTGGTGACGCCAGCCTGTCCCATGGCGCCAAGCCCATAGAGAAAGGCCCGCCCGATGTAACAACCCCGAGCGCCCAGCGCGCGTGCCTTGACAACGTCCTGCCCACTACGAACCCCACCATCCATGTGAACTTCAATCCGGCTCCCGACAGCATCAACAATTGCAGGTAATGCATTGATGCTTGAGTCAGCACCATCAAGCTGACGCCCACCATGATTGCTCACGATCAGCGCGTCTGCACCTGACTCAACTGCAAGCCGCGCATCCTCGGCATCCATGATGCCTTTCAGGATCAGTTTACCCCCCCACTTGCGCTTGATCCATTCGACGTCTTGCCAGTTCAGCTTTGGATCGAACTGCGAGGCGGTCCATTCGCTCAGCCGGCTCATGTCAGTCACACCTTTGACATGCCCCACGATATTGCCAAACTGGCGACGTGGCGTACCGAGCATTCCCATCGCCCAGCGTGGTTTGGTGGCAATGTTCAGGATGTTTGCGATTGTGAGCTTGGGCGGTGCGCTCAGACCATTTCGCAGGTCCTTGTGTCGTTGACCGAGAATCTGCAGGTCCAGTGTCAACACCAGTGCGCTGCATTGGGCGGCTTTGGCCCGCTCGATCAGGCGCTCAATAAAGTCACGATCCTTCATGACATAGAGCTGGAACCAGAACGGGTGATTATCGGTCCCCTTGGCGACGTCTTCAATCGAGCAGATGCTCATTGTTGAAAGGGTGAACGGGACTCCAAACTCCTTGGCCGCACGCGCAGCAAGAATTTCACCGTCAGCATGCTGCATACCTGTCAGCCCTGTGGGTGCAATCGCCACAGGCATGGCAACTGGCTGACCGATCATGGTTGAACGCGTTGAGCGATTCTCCATGTTGACCAGGATGCGTTGACGGAGCTTTATTTTCTGGAAATCACTCTCGTTGGCGCGATACGTTGACTCCGTCCAGGAGCCTGAATCGGCGTAGTCGTAAAACATGCGCGGTACCCGCTTTTGGGCGAGTACGCGCAGATCTTCAATGTTGGTAATGATTGACATCACAGGCCCGGTTAAAACGGCAGCATCAGGTCTGCAGGATCAACGATTTTCGTCGTTCCAGCATCTGCCAGGAGACAACAAACGCTAGTATGCCAAATCCAATAAGATCAGTCAGACCGCCTGGCTTGATCAAACCCATTGCTCCAATGACCAGCAATACCCGCTGTGGCATCGATGCATGTCCGATCAGCCAGCCAAACAGCCCTCCCGCCAGGGCAATCACACCGATACACGCTGTGATGATTGGCCATACTGCGTGATACCAGCTCTGGTTCTCGTTCAACAGGAACAGCATGGCTGGTTCGTACACAAACATGAACGGCACGATGAAAGCTGGCGCTGCAGCGCGCACGGCAGCCAGGCCTGATGTCCACATATTGGCGTTGGCGATGCCGGCAGCCGCAAACACTGAAAGCGCGACGGGCGGTGTGATCGCCGAGAGAATCGCAAAATAAAGTGCGAAAAGGTGAGCTGCGGGCGCGACGATACCCATCTTGATCAGCGCTGGCACCAGGAGCGCAACCATCACGATGTACGCTGGGGTTGTTGGCATCCCCATGCCGAGAATAATGCCGGCGATCGCGGTGACGATGAGCGCAAGCAGCACATTGTTGTTGGCCAGTTCGATCACGATCTGGGTAAAAACAATGCCCAGACCCGTAATGGTGATCGAGCCGATGACAAGACCCGCACAGGCACAGGCCATGGCGACTGACAATGCCCCTCTTGCCCCTTCTTCCAATGCCTGAACCGGCGTGTACCAGGTGAGTTCTTTACGGGTTGAGGCTTTGAGCATGGCAACCGGTAGACAGGCAAGTGCAGCCACCAGTGCACACAAAGGTGCGGAATATCCCAGAACCAGTCCGATCAGAATGACGAACATGGGTATGAAAAGTTGACCACGAACCAGCATCACCTGCCAGAGTTTGGGTAGTTCTTCGTCTGGAACGCCGGCAAGGCGATAGCGTTTCGCTTCAAAATGAACGGCAAAGAATACCGAGATGTAGTAAAGCGCAGCAGGGACAATTGCCCAGATCGTGATCTGCAGATAGGGCACCGCAAGAAACTCTGCCATCACAAATGCAACCGCACCCATGACGGGTGGCATGATCTGACCGCCCGTGGATGCGACGGACTCGACCGCGGCAGCAAAGGCTGGACGAAAGCCGGTGCGCTTCATCAGTGGAATCGTGATCGGACCGGTGACCATGACGTTGGCAACTGCACTGCCTGAAACGGTTCCAAACAGTGATGAACTGATGATGGCCACTTTGCCGGGACCGCCTGCACTCTTTCCTGTCAACGCCAGAGAGAAGTCCATGAACAGGCGGCCCGTACCACTTTTCTCCATGAAGGCACCGAAAATCACAAACAGCATGACGTATGCGGCTGACACGCCCAGGGTTGACCCAAAAATCCCCTCCGTTGAGAGATATAGCTGTTCGAGAAGTACCGGTAGTTTGACCTGAGTGAAAAGCGCGGCATAACCAACAAACACAATTGCGGTGATGGGCAGCGCCCAGCCAATGATGCGCCGTGTCGCTTCAAGGACAATAACAACCATCACGACACCCCAGAAAATATCTCCGGGGGTCAGGTCGTCAATGTAAATGATGCGGTAGACAAACTCGTCGTAGGTGATGAAGATGTGAAGAACCCCACCCAATCCAAGGGCTAGCAACAGCATGTCGTAAGACCGCCATAGTTTGCTGGTGCCGCCGCGGGATGGGAACAGAAGAAACACCAGGACCATCGCGAACATGAGGTGGGTGCCACGGAAGATAATCGCCTCCGGAGGTCCGAACCAGGCGACATACATGTGATACAGCGACATCGAGACCGCGATGACGGTGATCAGCAACTTCATGCCGCGGGACTTCGGATCCAATGCGGCTTTCTCTTCCGAGATGACTTTACTCATGGTCACATCCTGGTGGTCAGATCAATGGGCTACAGCGCACCAACTTCCTTGTAGTACTTGGCTGCACCGGGATGGAGTTTGACTCCCATGTCTGCTGCCATCTCTTTTGGCGTGAGATTGGCCATGCCTTTGTTGACAGCGGCCATCGAGTCCATGTTCTCGACCATGGTTTTGACCATTTTGTAGACCACGTCATCCGGCATGTCGCAGGCGACAATCAGATGGGTGTAGTAACCCACAGCTGGCACATCTTCTTTTTGTCCTGGATAGGTTCCGGCCTTGATGATGATTTTGGTGTATGCAGGGTTGATCTTTCTCATGCCTTCGATGGTCTTGTCATCGGCTGGCACCATGACGATCTCGCGTGAGTTGGCCAGATCCATGACTGCGGAAGAGGGTGCCGCGGTGCCAAGTGTGAAGATGTCAACGTGACCGTCTTTCATCATCGAAACCGCATCGTTGTAGCTGGCCTGGAAGTTCATGCGGGCCAGATCGTTATAGGTCTGACCGTTGATCTGCATGACCATTCCAGTCAATGCTTCACCGGTGTTGCCACGTGGCTGGGTCACGACCCGCTTGCCTTTGAAGTCAGAGAATGATTTGACGCCAGACTCTTTGAGCGCAACGACCTGGAAGAGCTGGGGATAAAGGTTGGCCAGCTGGCAGACTTTCGTGGTTTTGTTTTTGAAGGGCGGGTTGCCAAGCATGCCGTCAACTGCACTGCTGGAGTTGGAAAAGCCGATTTGTGCTTTCCCTTCATCAACCCCGCGTACGTTGGCAATGCCGGCGCCAGGTGTGGATGTGATCTGCAGACCCGGGATTGCCTTTTCCCACATTCCTTTGAGAGCGCCACCGAGTGGCACCCAGACACCGCCTTGCGGACCGGTCATTAGCGTGACTTGCTGAGCCGCCGCCGGCGCACCCGTGAGAGCAGCAGTGACGGCGAGTATGCCCAGACTGAGCTTAGTGACTTTTTTCATAGTGTCTCCGATCGTATAGTTGGTTTAGACGACAAAAAACAATTGTCGTTAAGACATTCTATGCACGTAAACGGCCTGATGAATAGTCAGGGTTTTCCTATTAAAAGTCTGGGAATTCAAAGGCTTTTATATCAATTTCTGCCGCGCAACAGCTGAAATCCACTCGCTGACTGCCACTGTGACGAGAATGGCAATCAGGATCATCGCCACTTTTGGCCACGCCAGAGTGTTCAGTGCCGACTCCAGTTTCATACCAATGCCGCCTGCACCGACGAGCCCTAGCACGGTTGATTCCCGGATATTGATATCCCACCGGAAAACGGTGATACCCGCCAGTGTGGGCGCGATCTGCGGCACGATCGACCAGCCAATCGTTTGTGCAAACCCAGCACCTGTGCTTGCAATGGCTTCTACAGGTGCCGTATCGACTTCTTCGATAGCCTCGTAGAGGAGTTTGCCGATAAAGCCAATTGAACGAAAGGCAATCGCGAAGATACCGGCAAGAGGACCTGGACCCATGATGGCGACCAGCAGCAGTGCCCAGATTAGAGAATTGATCGATCGAGATGCGATGGTGATGAAAAGCGCGGCAGGGCGAACCAGCCAGCGAGACGGTGTGGTGTTATGTGCCGCCAGAAACGCCACCGGTGTCGCGACAATGAGACCTAGCAGCGTGCCAAGCGTCGCAATGTTCAACGTCTCCCATAAGGGCCAGAGCAGTTCCCGGGTCGACGACCAAGCTGGCGGCAGCATCCTCTCGGTAATATCTGCTGCCTGTCGGGGGGCATCGCTGACAAACGCCCAGATGGTGTCTGCAGTCATGAGCTGGAAGCACCACCCAAAAAGCAGTATTCCAGTGAGCCAGAGCAAGTAGTTCAGCCAGTCGCCCACGGTCGTGCGTTTGCGCCAGACAGCCGTTTTTATTAGAACATTCTGTGTCATCACTGAAGCCTTTTGCGAACCAGACCCGATAAATATTCGGTTGCAAACACGATCGCGATGATGATCAGTATGACCGCAGCAGCCGAGTCGTATTCGTATCTATCCATTGCGGTGTTCAGAGTGGCTCCCACACCACCCGCGCCGACAATGCCGATGACCGCTGACTCTCTGAAGTTGATGTCAAGGCGGTAGAGGGACAGTCCGACCAGCCTGGGCTGCACCTGCGAAAGAACGGCGAAGTCGAGTCGCTGCAAGAAGCCGGCACCCGTTGCGCGCAGCGCTTCAAGCTGGCTGGCATCGATTTCTTCAATGTCCTCGGCGAGCAGCTTTGCCATAAATCCTATGGTTGCAAAGGTCAGTGTCAGATAGCCTGCGAATGGGCCAAATCCAAACATTGCTACCAGCAGGATGGCGACGATAATCTCGTTCAGAGTCCTGGATAGTGCAATAAAACTCCTGCAAAAGAGATAAATCCAGCCAGGAGCCAGATTTTTTGCTGCTCCGACCGCAAACGGAATTGAGAGAATCACCCCCGTGACGGTGGCGGTGACCGTCATGGTCAGACTTTCTATAAACCCAGTCTGGATGTCTGGCCAGCGTGTGGTGAAATCTGGTGAGGCGAACGCGATTACAAACTTCCAGCCACGCTCCCAGCCTTGTGATATCCGAACCCAGTTGACCTCCAGAGAGCCGATACCCAGGGCAAGGTAAAGCACAGCCGTAACAGTGAGGGTCCAGCGGATCGTGCCAGAAGCAATCCAGGGCGGTCGATGCCAGGTTCTGTGTGTCGCAGGGGCGATCACGTCTCGAGCTCCAGTTGCGTTTCGGCACTGGGAGCGTGTGAGCGATTGCCGGCCAGTCTGCGAGTCAGTGCAGACCAGTCTTCCTGACCATAAATGGAGCTCAGGACGGTCTCGTTGATATGAATGGCCGGACCATCAAACACAATCTCCCCCGCTCTCAGGCCGACAATTCTTGGAAGAAAGTCTGTCGCTAGTACGACATCATGGATATTGATGATTGCCGCCAGCTTCTGCTCCTGACACAGATCGACAATCAGCCGCATGATCTGGCGCGAGGTCTTTGGATCCAGGCTGGCAGTGGGCTCATCGACCAGTAGCAGATCTGGCGCTTGCATCAGTGCCCGGGCAATTCCGACGCGTTGCCGTTGCCCACCGGACAAGGCATCTGCACGCTTGTTTTCCATGCCCGCCAGACCTACCCGGTCAAGTAGTTCAAAAGCGCGAGCTATGTCACGGGGATCAAAGCGTCTGAACCAGCTGGGCCAGAATCCTGTATGTCCAAGCCTGCCCGACAGAACGTTCTCCATGACCGTCAGCCGCTCAACCAAAGCGAACTCCTGAAAGATCATGCCGATTCGACGACGCCAAAGGCGTAATGCGCGGCGGCCCAGTGAGGTGCCTTCTTGAGTGCCAATGGTTATGGTTCCACTTGACGGTTCTATCAGCCGGTTGACACAGCGGATCAAGGTAGACTTGCCTGCACCGGATGGACCAATCAATCCAATGATCTCTCCAGGTTCCAGGCGCAAGCTCACCCCTTTGAGTGCGAGATCCCCAGTCGAATACGCCTTTTGCAGCCCTTTGATCTCAAGCATGATTGCCTCTGGACCCCATCGTCACCCTTTTCTACCGGCAGGCGTAATTCACACCCATGGCACCATCAATGTCGCGAACCACTTGCCAATGTTGTTTGTAGGTGATCGGCATGAACTTCTCTTGTGGCGGTTCCGACTTGCTGAACTCCTTTTCCAGGCCGGACCCATTCCAGTTGAAGCTGAAGAAAGCATCCTTGACCTTCTGCGCCAACTCTGGCTTTAGGTTGTAGACGTATCCATAGCCGGTCGTCGGGAAGGTTTCGGACTTGTAGATGACCGCAAGCTGTTCTGGCTTGACGACCGACCGGCCGATCATGCGTTGCTTGACGGAGTTTGCAATGGCAGCAGCAGGGTAGTCCTTGTTGGCTACGCCTAGAATCGAGTTGTCATGTTTGCCG
>CAZBIN010000003.1:3704-47382 GCA_964491995.1 uncultured Orrella sp. | reverse complement strand
TTCTGAAGCCATTCTTCAGCCATCTGTTGACCAATTTTCTGAAGCTGGGCATTGAATGCCGGATCTACGTTCTGCACGTTCATGCCACTGGCTTTGGATTTCTCAGCTGCCACCTGGCTGACTTGTGCGCTCATTTCCCAGCCTCTGACTTCTGCCCTGGCAGCCGCATCAAGAACGATCTGTTTCAAATCATCCGGCAAACTATCAAATGCCTTTTGATTGGCAAACACAACATCTCGACTGTGCATGGCTCTCACGTCATAGAAGTTCTTGGAGAAATCCCACGCCTGCAACTCAACAACAGTTGCGATTGATGTCATGGTCGAGTCAACCGCGCCGTTCGAAAATGCCTGTGCAATTTCTTGCGACTGAATGATGGCTGGCACGGCTCCAGCCATTGTTGCCAGTTTCGCCGTTGTTGGACTTGAAGCACGAAACTTGGAGCCTTTCATGTCTTCAAGTCGCTTGAAATCGCCTTTACTCATAATGCCTTGCCCTGGCCACGCAACATAAAAAAGCGGCACGAGTCGTGATTTCCGCAGGCGATCATCGATATAAGGTTTACTGATCTTGTGCAGTGTACGTGCCTGATCATATCCCTGGATCAGAAACGGAATCGTGTCGACCTCAAACATCGGGTCTTCGTTCGCATACGCAGACAAGAGAATTTCACCCAGCTGGATCTGTCCTGTCTGCACGGCCCGCTTGATCTCAGGCATCTTGAACATGGAGCCGCCTGATCGTACGTCGATCTCAAGTCGACCATTTGATGCCTTTTTTATGTCATCCGCAAACATACGGATATTCTGGGTATGAAAGTTTTGATCGGAGTACGGAGTTGCCATATCCCACTTGATCTGTGCTTGTGCTCCAGCACTGAGTGACATACATAAAATCAATCCCGACCATGCCGCCTTGTTCATTATGTCTCCCACCTTTCCATAAGGAAATTTATGTTGATTTTATTTAGTCAAGGGTGATCAAACGACGCTGAGCTCTGTGCATCGTTGACGAGTCCCGTCGTTCAAACCCATTGACTGAGGTCATGTTTCCATGGAAGCATGACCTCTGTCAACGCATGCGTTGACCTAAAAAAACAATCACATGGGGACATTATGAGAAAACTCCTGAACCGGATTTACGACATTTCTGGCTGGCTTGCATGCATATTTTTTGTGATGATCGCAGTTTTTGTGCTCGCTAACGTAATCGGGAGACAGGTAGGCATCGCATTCCGGTCGGCCGATGAGTTCGCGGGTTATTGCATGTCCGCCTCGGCATTTCTTGGTCTGGCAGCAACTTTTCGTGATCGCATTCATGTCCGTGTCACTTTGCTCATTGACCGATTTAATCCTGGCACAAAGGCAAAGGTGGATATTCTTTGTCTGGCCATCGCATCCGTGCTGCTTATGTACCTCACCTATCACGTAGGTCTGTCAACCTGGTACTCATATGATTTCGACGAGAAAACTCAGGGCATGCTTCCCATGCCACTCTGGATTCCACAGATGGGTATGCTCCTGGGAATGACGATCTTTCTGCTCTGCTGTCTTGATGGGTTGATGTCTTCAGTGGCCGGAAGATCTGACGAGTTCTTCACCGCCCAAGAAAATCAAAGCCAGGTGGAGTAATCATCATGGACAGCACACTCCTTTCTCTGGGCCTGATTCTTTTACTCATCCTGTTGCTCGCCTCCGGTCTATGGGTTGCATTGACGCTCGCACTGGTCGGTGTTGTTGGCATAACCATTTCATCCCAGGCATCACCCGGCGCCGTGTTTGCGACGTCAGTATGGGGTGCAAGCTCGAGCTGGACTCTCACTGCTCTGCCACTTTTCATATGGATGGGCGAACTTCTTTTCAGGACCAAGCTCTCGGCCGACATGTTTGCCGGTCTTGCGCCTTGGCTTAGTCGATTGCCTGGTCGTCTGTTACACGTCAACGTACTAGGCTCCGGGGTCTTTGCTGCGGTGTCTGGATCTTCCCTGGCAACAGCAGCAACCATCGGTCGCATGTCTCTGCCAGAGCTCGGAAAGCGCGGTTATGACGCTTACCTTTCGATAGGTTCGCTGGCAGGATCCGGAACATTAGGCTTGCTTATTCCACCATCGATCATCATGATCGTCTACGGTGTCGCGGCAGAGCAATCCATCCCGAAGCTATTTGTAGCTGGCGTACTACCTGGGCTGGTTTTAATGCTCCTCTTCTCGGGATACATTGCCCTATGGGCATTATTGAATCCTGCAAAGATTCCAGCTGATGATTTAAAAGTATCCCTGAGCGAAAAACTACGCGCTTCCATGCGGCTTTTTCCGGTCATTGGTTTAATCATTGCTGTTATTGGGTCAATCTATCTGGGTGTTGCAACTGCGACAGAAGCTGCGGCAGTGGGTGTTCTGGGCTCTCTGATTCTGGCGATGGTATCGAAAGCACTGACCTGGGCGTCATTTCTGGATTCGATAAAGTCAGCCATGAAAACCTCTTGCATGATTGCCCTCATCCTGGCGTGTGCAAATTATCTCGGTCTGGCGATGGATTACTCGGGCGTTCCGAAAATGCTTGCCGAGGGCATTGCATCCATGAACCTTAGCCCCGGTCTCTTGATTGCTGGTTTGACGGTCTTATTTATTGTTTTAGGCTGCTTTCTTGATGGAATTTCAATCGTCGTGATTGTGACTTCCATTATTCTTCCTGCTGTCCGGCTTGCAGGGATAGACCTGATATGGTTCGGGATATATTTAATCCTGGTGGTGGAAATGTCACTGATCACCCCTCCCGTCGGTCTGAATCTGTTTCTTCTTCAAAGCATGACAGGCAAAAGTCTAGCGTTTGTTTCCAAGGCCGCCGCGCCATTTTTTCTATTGCTGGTATTCGCTGTCGTGATTCTCTGGTTTGCACCGTGGCTTGCGACAGGACTGCCTTCGCGCATGTAGATCCCATACCCGGCAAGCCTCGGGATCCATTCCGGGGTTGAGACGGACTCCCAGTAAGAATCATGGTGCTTTTCATGAAGCACCATGATCCCACCCTTAACTTTCGCCATCTTCCACAAATCAGATGACAAAAACCACTTTCTGCTAGATGCCTGCTGCGTGCGCCTGCTCGTCCGCGTGATACGAAGAGCGCACCATCGCACCAACAGCAGCATGAGAAAACCCCATCTCGTAGGCCTTGGCCTCGAACATGGCAAACGTGTCGGGATGAACGTAGCGCAGAACCGGTAAGTGATGCACTGAAGGCTGCAGATACTGACCAATGGTGAGCATGTCGATGTCATGGTCACGCATGTCTTTCATCACTTCGAGAATCTCCTCATCTGTCTCACCCAAACCCACCATCAGTCCCGATTTGGTCGGAACATTCGGGTTGCGCCGCTTGAACTCCTGCAGCAACTTCAGAGAGTGGAGATAATCAGAGCCAGGACGCGCCTGTTTGTAAAGGCGCGGAACGGTTTCGAGATTGTGGTTCATGACATCCGGCGGAGCCGTGTCAAGGATATCCAGCGCGCGATCCAGCCGCCCCCTGAAATCAGGCACAAGCACTTCGATCTGAGTCTTGGGTGAGAGTTCTCTGACCGAACGTATGCACTCGATGTAATGTGTCGCCCCCCCGTCACGCAGATCGTCTCTGTCGACAGAGGTGATAACCACATAATTGAGCTTCATGGCCGCGATGGTTTTGGCCAGATTTTTGGGCTCATCGACATCCAGAGGGTCAGGGCGCCCATGTCCAACATCGCAAAAAGGGCAACGGCGAGTGCACTTGTCACCCATGATCATGAAAGTCGCAGTCCCTTTGCCAAAGCATTCACCGATATTTGGGCAAGATGCTTCCTCACAGACCGTGTAGAGGTTGTGTTCACGCAAAATGCGCTTAATCTCATAGAAGCGCGAACCTGCAGGGGCTGCCTTGACGCGGATCCATTCAGGTTTCTTCAACCGCTCCGCAGGAATGATCTTGATCGGGATACGGGACGTTTTTGCCTCGGATTTCTGCTTCTGGGTCGGATCGTATGTGGTCGCGTTCGACATGGCGGCGGGCCTGATATCAGTTGATTGACAAGTTACGTCTTAGAAACGTGATGTCTTGAGTAGGTTTGAATACAGCAGCGCTGTCCAAAAATATCTTTTCATTCTACCTTCGCCCTGCAGGCGTGCACGATATCTCGGGCCAGCTGAAGGGCCACCGTCTCCCAAAGCGGGAGGAGATCACAACTGCACAGGCTGACTGTGCGCAATCCAGCGTAGCCACAAGGGTTGATGCCGTCAAACGGGCTTAAATCCATGTCAACATTCAGGCTGACCCCATGATAAGTGCAACCCTTTCTGACCTTGAGCCCGAGCGCTGCGATCTTGGCCAGATCCTGGCCATCCACAGGAACATAAACGCCAGGGGCCCCTTGCCTGCGAGTGGCATGTGGGATCCCCAGGGCATGGAGGGTCTCAATGACAGCGCCCTCCAGCTGATGCACCATATCGCGAATGGTCAAGCCAGCCCGCCGCAAATCCACCAGTACGTAGACCACGACCTGTCCAGGTCCGTGATAGGTCACCTGACCGCCACGATCAGATTTAATGACCGGAATACGGCCAGGTGCCAGGATGTGTTCAGGCTTGCCAGCCAGACCCAGCGTGTAGACGGGATGATGCTCGACCAACCAGATCTGATCCAGGGTCTGTTCATCACGAGCTTCTGTAAAGTCGCGCATCGCCTGCCAGACTGTCTCGTAATCAGACAATCCCGGCACACGCCATACACCTGGCAGCAAGGTCGGCTGCAGATCAAGTGACATCAGAGAACAATCGACACCAGCGGATGACCGTGTAAAGCACGGTAAAGATCGTCAAGCTGTTGACGCGAAGTCGCTCGAACCGTAAACGTCAGGCCGACATAATTGCCGCCTTTACTCATTCTGATCTCAACCGTCGCCGGATCGAAGCCAGGATCAAATCCCTGAACAATATCTGTCAACATCTGCGCCAGGGTTGGATCCTGCTTGCCCATAACCTTGATCGGAAAGTCGCAAGGGTACTCGATCAAGGATTCACTTTCTGGAATTGTCACAATCAGACCTCGGAACCAACCTGACCCAGTGCCTGGATACGGGCATCGTAGGCTCTGCGTAAACGCTCGTAGACTGCACCTGGCTTGCCCGAGCCCACTGGTTTCCCATCAAGGCTGACAATGGGCAGTATTTCCCGAGTCGCCGAGGTCAGCATCAGCTCATCAGCCGAAAACACCTCATCTCTGGCAACGGGCCGCAACACAAAGGTGATGCCAAGCTCGTCACACAACTCCTGAATCAGGCCATAACGGATACCCTCAAGGACAAGATGATCCTTGGGCGGAGCATAAACCTTGCCGTCAC
The DNA here is from genome assembly GCA_964491995.1 of uncultured Orrella sp. Lineage (GTDB taxonomy): Bacteria > Pseudomonadota > Gammaproteobacteria > Burkholderiales > Burkholderiaceae_B > Algicoccus. The sequence goes on along the minus strand of CAZBIN010000003.1, from coordinate 42,015 downwards.
GCACGACCCAGATATTGCAGGAAGCACCCTCGGTGAGCATGCCATCGCGAAACTGCACAACCTCGTCCACACCGGCATTGACAGCGGCCTGCTTGGCCAGCACATTGCCCAGCAGTGAAACCGACTTGATATCACAGTGCAACCAGCGCTCATCAGGCAGGCTGATGACTTTCAGCCCGTCATGACGGAGCTGCTCTGAGGGTGGAGCCATCGGCGCCACCATCGCAAAAACCGTCGGTTTGACAGGGGGGTTGGGGAATGCGTGGTCGCGCTTGGCCACACCACGGGTGACCTGTATATACACCATCGCACACAACTGACTGCCCTGGGATCGGGTGATCAGATCGCTCACCAGTTTCTCCCATTGCGCACGTGACATCGGTGAGGCGATTTCAATCTTGCCCAGACTGCGCTCAAGCCTGTTCAGATGCTCTGCCATGCGAAACGGCTTGCCCCAGTAAATCGGCACGACCTCATAGATTCCATCTCCGAATATGAATCCTCGGTCGAGCACCGAAATCGAAGCCTTGGACAGTGGCAAAAATTCACCATTGACATAAACAGTGGGATCTCCCACAACACCTTGAATAATTTCATGCATTTGCGAACTCTTTTAGGTGAACCTGACCTGGTTGACTGAAAAACCGACTCGGAAACGCTTACAGGTATTTGTTGAGCCAAAGACGCAACTGGTCATACGCGCGACCAAAGAAACCGGCGCGTTCGACAGACTGCAAAACATTGAGTGGTACAACGCGCAAGGGTTTGTCTTCAAGCATCATCGTAAGAGAGCCAACCCGCTCACCCTCAGTCAGAGGCGCCAGCAAAGGATCCGGGCGACTCGCCACCATTCGTACTTCGCCGGTCTTTCCACGAGGCACGGTCAACCGCAAGGATTCTTGACTGCCCAGCGCAACTGAGTCCGTCGTTCCCTCCCAGACTTTTGCCTGTACAGCAGCCTGTCCGGCAGCGACAAGTTCGATCGTGTCAAAGTTCTGGAACGACCAGTTCAGCAACTTAAGGCTTTCCTCTGTGCGACTCGCCACGCTGTTGGCACCGACAAGAACACTGATGACTCGCCTGTCAGCGCGCTGTGCGGTAGAGATCAGGCAGTAACCCGCCGCGTCGGTGTGACCTGTTTTCATACCGTCAACCGATGGATCTGCCCAGAGTAAGCGATTGCGGTTGACCTGTTTGATGTTGTTGTATGTGAACTCCCGCATTGAATAAAGCGAGTAACGCTCCGGGTGATCCTGAATCATGCGCTGCGCGAGAATCGCCAGATCCTTGACTGTCGTCATATGCTGGGGGTCAGGCAGACCATTCGAGTTACGAAACGTTGTTTCTGTCATGCCCATGGAAACAGCTTTCTCGGTCATCAACTGGGCAAACGCTTCTTCGGTTCCTGCAAGCAGTTCAGCCATAGCGACAGAAGCATCATTACCCGACTGAACCACAATGCCCTTTAACAGTTCGTCAACCGTCACTGGCATGCGAGGCTCGATAAACATGCGGGAGCCAGGGGTTTTCCAGGCCTTGTCAGAGACGGACACCTGCTGATCCGGCCTGATGCGGTTCTGCTTGAGCGCTTCAAACGCCATATAGACCGTCATGATCTTGGTCAGAGATGCCGGTTCGACTTGCTGCTCGGGGTTTTGCGCGGCAATGACCTGGCCGGTCACGGCATCGACGACAATCCACGCCCTTGCGGCAATAACGGGTACCGGCATGGAAGACACGGCCTGCACTGGCACTGTCTGCGACTCAGCCGAGCCAGGCATCTGAATGCTCTGGGCCATCGAAGCCGGGATCATGGCACACGCCAGAACTGCCGCAACAATCTGTCGGGAACGAGAGAAAATTTTAAATACCATTGCACCTGTCCATTGCGAACATCCGAAAACAACATCTTAACTGCATTGAACGTTTAGTTCTCACGTTGACACCTCGAAGCAGGGGACTCCTGCTGCGCTCCACAAGAGAACGTTGCTGTGTCGTTGTCTGGGTGGTTGCCTGCATGGCAAGACGAGACCAAATGCATGGGATATTCGCCAAGGTTTGCATAAACGTTGAGAAATCGCGCCGGCGGCGCTGTCTGACCTTCACTGCGCACACCGAATCACTTTGGCATGGCTTTTGACGCGCTCCTATCCATCAATGCATGGCACTCAGGCGCATCTGCACCAACTGGCGCAGGGTCAAAAGCTTCCCATGAAAAAAATGCCCTGCGTTGGGTACGACAACAACTGGCATGTCAATCGGGCGCGCCCACTGCATAACCTCCGATAACGGCACGACTTCATCGTCTTCACCATGAATCACCAGCGCATCGGTGGGAGGGTCAGTTTCCAGATGCCGAAACCTGAGCGCTGCAGATCCGGCAAGGATCACAGCATCGGGCAAGCGCTCCGAGGCCTGCTTGCACAATCCGTAGAGCTGCAAGCCGATCGACGTCCCGAACGAAAACCCACCCAGCACCCACTTGCCCGCCGCCACTTCAGGATAGCGTTGACGAAACTGTTCAACGAGCGCTTTCATATCCTGGGTCTCACCTTTCCCATGATCAAACTCACCGGCCGAGGTGCCAATCCCCCTGAAATTCGGTCGAACTGCCACCAGACCGCGCTGAACACATGCCCTGGAAATGGTCGTCACCACTTTGTTGTCGCGGGTACCGCCCTGAACCGGGTTCGGATGCAGCACCAACGCCCATCCCTGCGGAGTGCCAGACGGCCAATCGATCGCGCAGTCAATCGGACCCGCCAATCCGTCAAACGTTGTTGTTTCGGTTTTGCTCGTCATGATTTACGTCTATCTCTGAAGAAACTGATTGATCCAGGCTGCAATGTTGTCAACCATCCGGTTGGTCGCATCCCGTAAGGCTCTGGCACCAGCAGGTGCATCATTGCCATCGGCAGTCACAGACTCCGTTATCCGATACTGCGACAAAACCTCGGTGCCGCGCAACAGAACCGCCTGCACACCGATCACCCCATTATTGCCAGAACCATCCGGTGTATATATCTGCTCAAACTGCAACAGGCTGATTCTGAGCGTCAGGTCTTCACTACTGACCCCCTGCTCCAGAACCGCAAAGTCCCGGGACAAGCGATCCATCAGGCGCTCGTGTACCAAGCCGGCCGGAACTGCTGACCACTCATACGTCGCATACCGGTTCGGAGTACCGTCAGATCCCATGCGCCAGACAACACCGACGCCCTGGAGCATTGCCGGGGCTGCCACCGGAGGCAGAACCAGAGGCCTGGCCTTTGCGGTCGGCCTCTGTTGCTGACTGATCTGTGGTGCTCCCAGGTCCAGTCGTTGCGCGGCGGGCGGAACACTGCCCAGGCCTGCGCAGCCAGACAGCAGAGCAACGGTTGCCAGCACTGCAGCGACCTGTTTGATTCCCGACTTGCAGCTCATAATGACCAACCTTTATTGATTAAAACCGTCAAACCCTGGCTCACCAGGCCCAGCCTTGACTGCAGGTGCCCCGAACAGCAACGACTGAGGCGCACGTTCAAACTCACGCAGCGTCCGGGTGAATGTTCCAGATGCATGATTCAAACTTTCAAGCATACGATTGACCTCCGGCAAGACCGAGGACTGCAGCTGGGCTGCCGAGCGCTCGAGCTGCTTGAGACTCAGGACGGCCTGACCAAATGGACCGGTAGGGCTATTGAGCATACCGATCGTTGACTGAGCAGACTTCGCCAGTGACGTGAACTCGCCCCCCATTTCATCAAAAACCGTCAGCGAATGACGCAACTCCTTGACTAGCGTGGGCAGTTGCTCAAGCGCAGGTTCAATCCTGGCCACCGACTGGTTCAATGATGCGGTCAGATCCCGTGTATTGGTCATGATTGCAGAGAAAGCCCTCGCGTTCTCATCAGAAAGGATCTCTTCGAGTTTATTTAAGACACTTTCTGCGTCTTCGACCATGTCCACACCAGTATTCTGCAATCGCTGCAAAAAGCCCGGGCGAACCGGAATCCGGTAGGGATTCTCCGACGTTGAAACAACCCTTTCGGCATTTGCTCCGTTATCACGCAGATCGATATTGGAGATTCCCGTGACACCCTGAGTACTGATTTCAGCCCACGTACCTTTGGTGATGGGTGTGTTCGGGATCACGCCAAGGCGGATTCGAATACTACCGGGATGTTCCTGGTCAAAATCGAGTCCCTGCACCTGGCCGACGGGCATTCCCTGATATCGAACCTGCGACTGGACCGACAATCCACCAACCGGCAACTGTGAGACCAGCTCATAAGTTTCATAAACGACATTCTTGCGACCGATCCAGATCGCAGTCATCGCAGCCGCAGCCAGTAACACCAGCACGAACAGGCCAGCGATGATCGCATGACTTCGATTCTCCATATCAATTCCAGCCTGTCAGGTTTTAATGTTGCCAAGTGCTCGAGCGCCACGCTCACCGTGAAAAAACGCTTCAATAAATGGATGGTCTGTCTGCATGACGTCCTGTATCGATCCTTCTACGAGCACCCGCTTTTCCGCGAGAACTGCCACCCTGGTCGACAGATCCCGAATGGTATCAAGGTCGTGAGTCACCATAACCACAGTGAAATTCAACTGCTGGTGCAATGTCTTGATCAGAGCCACAAATTCGTCCGAGCGCTGCGGGTCCAGACCGGCAGTCGGTTCGTCAAGAAACAGCAACTCGGGATCCAGCGAAAGTGCCCGAGCCAGCGCCACCCGCTTGATCATGCCGCCGGACAAGTCAGAAGGCATCAGCAAAGCGTCGCCAGGGGTCAGACCCACCCAGCCCAGCCGCATCAGCACCACATCACGAATCAAGTCCTCTGGCAAATATCGGACCTCGCGCAAAGGCAAGGCCACATTGTCAAATACCGGCAGCGCAGAAAAGAGCGCCCCCGACTGAAAAAGCATGCCCCAGCGTCGGGTCAGGTTGATTCGGTCCTGACCCGTATACGATTCGATCAAGCGACCAAAGACTTTGATTGTGCCCGCACGCGCGCGCTGCAGACCCAGGATATGTCGCAGCAACGTGGTTTTACCAGAACCCGACCCGCCCACCAACGACAGGATTTCCTTTGGCATCACATCCAGATTCAGGTGCTCGTGGACGAGATGACTGCCAAAACCGGTGGTCAGATCCTTGACTTCAATGACAGGGTTGACTTCAGACACCTTCAAATCCCCATTTCACTGAAAATCACTGCATAAATGGCGTCAATCAAAATGACCCCCGTGATTGCCGTCACCACGGAAGCGGTCGTTCCCTTACCCAGGCTTTCTGTGTTCGGCTCAATGCGCAAACCAAAATGACACGCCACCAGCGCGATCCAGGCTCCAAACGTCGCGCCTTTCACGATGCCAATCCAGAAGTTCTTGATGCCGATGGCTCGCGGCAACTGATCGAAAAACCATGTCATTTGAAGTCCCAGTTCGTATTTGGCCGCGATCATTCCGCCAAGCAACGCCAACGCATCCGTCCAAAGCACAAGCAGGGGCATGACTAGCGCCAGCGCCAGAACGCGCGGCATAATCAGGCGTTGACTTTGCGAGATACCCATGACATCCATCGCATCGAGTTCCTGAGTCACCCTCATGACACCAATCTGGGCGGTAATTGCCGAGCCTGAGCGACCGGCAACAAGGATTGCCGCCAGCACCGGACCGAGCTCACGTACGATCGACACACCCAGCAGAGTCACGATGAACTGACCGGCGCCGAACATGGCCAGTTGCTGCGCAGAAAGATAGGACAGCACGACCCCAATCAGAAATCCAACCAGAGCCGTGATGCCGAGAGCCTGGGCTCCAGCACGAAACACTTGCGCTGAAATTTCCTTCCAGGGTCCGCGATGGGGCCTGACAACCAGCCCGGCCAGATCAAATGCCAGCCGGCCCAGCAGACTCAACAGCATCACCCCATGCGCCCACCCGACACCCAGACCCCACCCGAGTGTTACAAGCCACCCGAACATATCCGTTTTGAGTTGAGGTAACTGTTGAGCGCTGCCACCTTGTGCGAGCATCCGGAAAAGGTCTTTCTGTCCTTCCGTCATTGCGAGGCCGGCCGGCACCTTTTGCCCCCAGCGCTCCCAGAGCAGATGAGCACCGACAGAGTCAAGCACGGTATGTTCATCAATTTCCCAGCGCGCACTATCTGCCACGGCGCCAAGCGACCGCCGGACTCGAGTCACCTCACCGCTGACGGACAATGCCGCGACATTCCAGCGTCCGCTTACATAGCAAACGCCGTCTTTGTCTGAAAGAAATGGCTTGTCACTGGCATTCGTCATGAGACTTTATCTGCATTGGCATGATCCATGTGTGATACTACACAATCCTTGGAACCAAAGGCTGTAGCACCCTGGTGAATCGTATCAAGGTCCATCCGTCAAAAGTCGCATTTTGTTTCGCAATCTTCGCAACACCGGTTGCAGGCATGACATGAATCAAAGACAACCCACTGCATCCATGCACCACAAAAGCGCACGATCGTCCCAAGGCCGTCGGGGAACACAGGTATGACCGATCCTGTCATTTCAGAGCTTTTCGTCTCGCCACACGACCTGGCGGCAGGGTTGCGCACTCGACTTAGTGGCTGGTATGAAATCGAATGGGTGGACTCGATCGACTCCACCAATGCACAGATACTCGCCCGCTTTCAATCACAACAGGATCCTTCCACATGGCCCCGACTTCTGGGGAGTGATCATCAAACGCAAGGCAGAGGACGCGCCGGTCGGCCCTGGCTCGACAGGCCCGGTCAGACCCTGATGTTCTCTTGTGGATTTCTGACACAAATGCCCGCTCGCGATCTTGCAGGTCTGGCTCCTGCGCTCGGAATGGCTGCTTGCGACGCGCTACGGCAACTCGCCGGTGACTGTGCGCCGCGTCTGAAGATGAAGTGGCCTAACGATCTCATGATTGATGACGGAAAACTCGCCGGTATTCTGGTGGAGTCTCGTATTCGTGGCAAGCAGATTTCTATCGTGGCCGGCATCGGGTTGAATCTGGAGAACGGCGCTCAACTTCAATCCCGACTGAATCGGGAAGTTGCAGACTGGACCCGATTAAAGTCTGCAAACAATGCAAGCGTTGATATCGTCGCAGCGATTGCGCAAAGCTGGCAAGATTGCATGGAGAACTACAACCTGAACAAGCTGCATGATCTGATTGAACGATTTCAGTTTTTTGACTATCTTGCCGGCAAATCCGTCAATACCATTCAGGACAATCAGATCCTGCTGTCGGGAACCGCTTGCGGAATGAGTCCTGATGCCAGCCTGCGGATACGACTGGCCGATGGCAGCCTGCATTCTGTCACCGTCGGAGATATTTCTGTGCGAACCTGCCCCTGATACCCCCTGCCCGAGACTTCAAAGATCATAGAGCGCGACTTGCGCACCTGCGCTGTTCATCCGCGTTCTTCAACTGTGTATTCGACCCATCCTCTCACTCTGGTTCAAGAAAGTGCAAGTATCGCCTATCACTCTGTTATTCGATCTCGGCAACACTCGGCTCAAAATTGCCGTATGGCGACCAGGAGATGTTGAGGTCACAGCCATTGATGCGCATCCACATGCAGATCTGGGCCAGTTGCTCGAATGGCTGAGTCAGACTCTTGACGCCATCCGGGGCGAACCCGTCCATGCCTATGGTGTCAGTGTCGCCGGGCCGAATGTGATGCAAGCCATCGAATCACTGCTGACCAGTCGTCACCCGTCGCTGTCGATCTGCTGGGTATGGCCACAGGCGCAGTCTCTCGGGGTCATCAATGCCTACCCCGACCCATCACAACTCGGTGCTGACCGCTGGGCGGCCATGCTCGGTTTGATGCAAAGGTTTGGAGACAATGGCCAAAGCATCGTCCTTGCAAACTTTGGCACCGCAACAACCGTCGATACACTGAGCCGCGACCGGCGATTTCTGGGGGGGTTGATTTTCCCGGGTGTCTCCATGATGCAGACGTCACTCTCAAAGGGCACCGCCCGGTTGCCTTTGGCGCAAGGCGAGGTCAACGACTACCCGACAGACACGCATGGCGCTATTACCACCGGCATCGTTGCCGCTCAGCTTGGTGGAATTCGCCGACAGATAGAATTGAGCACACGTCGTGACGGCGTGCCACCTGTCATGTGTGTCAGCGGTGGGGCTTGGTCTCTTCTAAAGCAGGAATGGCATCGCATGCTGCCGGGAGTGGCCGTGCAGGAGACTCCGCATGTGGTGCTCGAAGGATTGTTACGTTTCGCCCGAATGACCGCCCATCTCTGATCTGTCAAGGCTGTTGTATAGTTCAGCTTATGAAAGGATTCGTTATAGTTCTTGCAGTCGTCAATCTGCTGGTGTTCAGTTTGGGGCAGGGATGGTTTGGCGCGGTTCGCAGCGATATCGGGCGTGATCCGGCTCTAGCGCAGAATCAACTCAACATTGACTCGGTCATGGTGTCGCGAGGTCGCCTTCAGGCGCCTTGAGCGAGTCCATAATCCGAGCTGTTGCGCCAACGTGAGTGGTGACCCAGCCTTTGCCGGCCTGACCGACTTTATTTGCTTCTTCGGGCTCATTGAGCCACGCGATAGCTTGGGCAACCGCTTGAGCGGGCTCTTTCGTCTGCACCAGAGCCCCGGAATGCGCAGCGCTGATGACAGCATCTTTGAAGTTGCGCGTGTGCGGTCCGACAATCACCGGCACCCCGATGGCGCTCGCTTCAATAAAATTCTGCCCACCATGCGGCTCAAAACTGCCTCCCACGATCGCCACATCCGATGCGCCATAAAAAAACGGCAACTCACCCATTGTGTCGCCAAGAATGACGTCAAGATCCTGAACCACACTCAATGCTGACGGGTCGTCTCTTAACATCGACCATCGTGCGTAGCGCAATCTGACACCATCCAGCAATCTTGCTGCCTGATCGAACCGCTGCGGATGCCTGGGCACGAGGACAAAGAGCACCCGTGCGCCATTGTGAGCCTCCACGGTCTGTGCAACATGCTCGGCAATCAGCGGGGCAAACCTTGCATCCTCACCTTCTCGAGTGCTCGCAATGATGATCGTCGGTCGAGCGACACGCTCTCGCCATGACTGCCCCCCCTGAACCGCGATGACAGGCAAACTGACATCAAACTTGAGATTTCCGCATACCGAGACGTTGGTTGCTCCCGCATCGAACAGGCGCTGCGCATCTTCACTGGTCTGGGCTAGCACCGCGGAGAGTCCGGCGTAAGTGTCCTTCAGTAAACCGCCAAACAGACGATTGACCCACTGTGTCTGCCTGGCCGAGCGCTCGGAGAGTCTCGCACTGACCAGCACGACCGGCACGTGGGCCTGCGTGGCTGCCTTGATCAGGTTAGGCCAGACCTCACGTTCGATCAGGACAATGGTGTGTGGAGAAAAGTGCTTGATGAAACGCCGCATGGCGCCATAAAAATCATAAGGAAACCACTGTTGACGTACAACACCATCACCAATTTCACGGGCAAGCAGGCGACGTGCCTCTGCTCGACCGGTCGGTGTCATGTGTGTCATCAGCACCTGCTCGCCGCGAAGAAGCAGCGCATGCACCAGTGGCACTGCGGCACGCACTTCGCCGACACTCACGGCGTGCACCCAGACGGGTGGCCTGCCATCCCAAGGCTGAGGATAGTGCCCGAACCGTTGCGCAGCAAAAATTTCCCAGTCCGAATTGGTTTTGCGCGCTCTGAGCCATATCCAGAGCCAGACAAGCGGTGCACTCGCAATTAGCAGTACCGAATAAATGAATCGTGCCAGCAAGCCCGTAATCTCCACAACACATTGAAACAACTAGAGTCTTGCAGCAAGTATACGCACACTGAACCGTCAGTCTGGCATCAAGTGCCGTTGTGCCCAAAAACCTGCGCGACGGCATCGAGAACGATATCCAGTCCTGGCTCCTTGCCGCGATCACCCAGGCTGAAGGTTTTACCGGATCCAGTGACCGGCGTTCTCACCGGGGTCGACGCCTTGTACAACCCAATCGTGTCAGTTCCCACCGCTGCGGCCAAGTGAGTCAGACCACTATCAAGACCCACCATGACACGACTGTTCGCCAGAAGTTGCGCCAGATCGGTCAGACTCGATCGAGACTGAACAATTGCATCAGAACGTCCACTGATTAATTCTTTAGCTCTGATCGCCTCTCGATCCGATCCTGCGAGCAGAACCAGTTTTTGACCTCGCGCCTGCAAGACATCAAACACGCCATGCCAGTTTGACACTGGCCAGAGCTTGTCATCCCTGCTCGCGGAGGGCATGATCACGGCATACTCAGGCGTCGATATGCGGCGAACAAAGCGTTGCGCCAAACCAAAGTCAGGCGCTCCTTCAAAGGAATAACCGAACGCAGCGGCAGCCAGATCGCGCTGGCGCTTGACGGCAGGCTGCCAGAACGGTATCCGGTGCCTGACATCATAAAACAGACTGCATAGCGGTTCGCGCGCTGATTTCCAGTCCAGGCCATGTCGCACTCCCGAGGCCGCGCGCACCAGAGGCAGCGATTTGAGCAACGCCTGCATGTCAAGGACGAGATCGTAAGGAACCTGCGCAATCCGCTGCACCACTGCATGGCGTTGCGCACGTACTTCTCGTGTCCACCAGGCATGGCGCCAACGTCGGTGCGCAACCTGAATGACATCGTTGACCCCGGGGTGCCAGGCTGGAATTTCAGCGAATGCTTCCTCAACCACCCAGTCAATCCTCGCCCCGGCGATATTTTTGTAAATATCGGTGATCGCCGGAAGCATGTGGATCAGATCACCGAGCGACGAGGTTCTTACGATCAATACCCGCATCTCAACTTCCTGAGCGCATCATCGACACCTTCTTGCCATGAAGCAAGTCGCACACCAAACGTCTTCTCGATCAGGCGGGTGTCGAGCCGTGAATTCATCGGCCTGACTGCTGCCGTCGGGTACTGTGAGCTGGGCACTGGCGTAATCGCCTCATCTTTGATCCGGATATCAAAGCCAAGCTCCCTGGCCCGACCAATGAGATAACGCGCATACTCAAACCAGGTGGTGCTGCCGGATGCACTCAAATGATAGAGACCCCATCGCGGGTCCTGCTCTGGTTCAGCCCTCATGATCTGAATCAGCTGATGCGTCACCTGGGCGATCAGATTTGCACTGGTCGGAGAACCTCGCTGATCATCAACGACCTTGAGGTTATCGCGGGTACCCGCCAGTCTGAGCATTGTCTTGAGAAAATTCTCGCCATGTGCCCCAAAAACCCAGCAAGTTCTGAAAATCAGCCACTTCCCACCCGCTGAGGCAATGGCACGCTCACCAGCGAGTTTGCTGCGGCCATAGGCTGAGAGAGGACCGGTCTGATCCGCTTCCGTGTAGGGTTCGGACTGACTGCCGTCAAAGACATAGTCGGTCGAATAGTGCAGCAAAGGGACATTGGCCTGAGCAGCAACCATGGCCAGAATCCCGGGCGCAATCGCGTTGACCGCATTGGCTGTTGTCTCATCCGACTCGGCACGGTCAACGGCTGTGTAAGCAGCAGCGTTAACCAGGAAGTCAGGCTTGAAACTGTGTATAAGATCTTCCAGCCGGTAGGCAAGCGAGTCAATATCAGACAAGTCGAACTCGGCACGCGAAGTCGCCTTCAGATCACATCCTTCTGGACATGTCTGCGCCAATGCGTGGCCAACCTGACCGTTCGCACCTGTGACCAGAACCCGGATTTTTTGATTTTTTAAGATAGTCATGACCGGATTGTATTCGGCTGATCAATCTTTGAGGTTCGTCAGATGATGAAAGTTGCCACACCCACTGTCAGCAGAAAAATCAGGGAGATACGCTTGATCTGATCCGCTCGCGTGGCGAGTGCACGCACAAAAAGGTAGGTGCCAAAAGTGGTTGCAATCATGTAGATCGGCAGAAAGGTACCGACATAAGCAAATTGTGTAGGATGCATGGCACCCTTGACGAGCAACATGAAAAGTGTAGCGATCTGGGTCAACGCAAAAAACACGGTAAAGAATATGCGAAACGCCGCCGGGGAGAAATCCTTGGCCGACATCATGTACAACACCAGGGGTGGGCCACCGATGCCACCAATTGAGGTAAGCATCCCGCTTGTGACGCCGGCGAGCGAATCTTGCAACCGCCCCCGGGAGCCTTTGTAGTGCCAGCCAGCCAGAAGGACCAGGCACAACACAACCACAATCGCGGCAACTAGCCGACGCATCAGTACCGGGTCAAGACCTGAGAGAACCATACCACCCAGAGGGATTCCAATCAGGGCAGGTGGTGCAATCCGCCAGACCAGTGGCCAGTCGATGTGTTTCCACATCGCTGGCAACATCTGGAAGGTCGAAATGAAGTTGAGCATGACTACCACTGCAACCACATCGACGGGTTGCAAATACAGGCTCAGGACAGGGGCCAGCAACAAACCGGCGCCAAATCCAGAAAATGCTCTCAACGTTGCTGCCGCAATCGTCGTCAACAACAACACCACAAACATCTGAGTGGTCGGGAACAGTTGCGCCCACAAATCAAACATCGCCAAACCCTGACTGTCCTGCGACCAACCCCTGAACGGTTAACAACGTGTTGAAGATGTCGCTCACAACCGCTTAACGACCTTTGAACACCGGGGCACGCTTTTCTGCAAAAGCGCGTTTGCCTTCCTGGTAATCCTCACTCGCAAAGCACTGCATGACCAGTTCGCGCATCTTTTCTTGGTCTGATCCGGCAGGCATTCTCTGAAACTCCCGAATCATCGTCTTGCCTGCGCGCAACGTCAGAGGTGCGTTGGCTTGAATCTTGCCCGCGTACTCTTGGACAAACGCATCAAACTTGTCTTCAGGTTGAACAAAATGCACCAAGCCCATCTGCAATGCCTCATCGGCGCCGAAGCGACGTGCCGACAGAAAGATATCGAGTGCTTTAGCGGGACCCACCACCGTAACAAGGTTACGAATCGCGGTGTAGCGATAGCCAAGGCCCATTTTGCCGGCTGGCAAAGAAAAGCTGCTGCTCTCGCTCGCAATCCGAATGTCGCAACATAAGGAAAGATTCAGACCTCCGCCGATGCAGTACCCCTGTACCCGGGCGATGGTTGGCTTGGGGAAGTCATACAACGCCTGCTGTGCACCTTCGGCCACACGCTCGTACTCCGCAACCGCATCAGCTGAGGTGCGCAACTTGTCGAACTGGGAGATGTTTGCGCCACTGACGAAGGCTTTGCCGCCAGCACCCGTCACGATCACAACCTTGATTTCAGCGTCTGACTCGAACTGTTCCAGGGCAGGTTTGACAGCTGCCCACATGTCCAGAGACATGGCGTTGTGTCGCGCTGGATCGTTAAATGTGATCCAGCCAGCCGCGCCCTTTTTCTCAACGATAACTTGACTCATGAGGCATTAATCTCCGAACAGGCTGCGGTAGCCGTTGATTCCATGCTCAAGGTGCTCACGCATCGCCTGACGAGCGGCGTTGGCGTCCTGACGCTCGATAGCATCCACGATGCGCGCATGCTCTTGCTGAGCTTCTTGCATCCGGGTTGTCCCACAACTGCGAAACCGCAATGTGCGAACCGCGTCGGCCAGCACAGAGCTCAGATGGCCCATAATGCGGACAAAATACGGATTGTTGGACGCCTGGGCAACTGCGAGGTGAAAATCCACCGCCGAGCTGGTTCCGGCTTCCCAGTCGTCAGGCTGTTGCTCCATCTGTTTGAGCGCTTGCTTGAGCGAATCAAGCTGAACCTGCGAACGATGAGTCGCAGCCAGGGCCGCGGCTCCCGACTCGATTTCAACGCGTAGTCGATACACATCAATCAGTTGCCGGAAGTCCAGCAAGTCATCCTGCGCAACTTCGAACGGACGGTTCTCCAGATCTCGCTTGACGAACGTTCCCACACCGTGGCGTGTTTCGACCAATCCGGTCAGCTTGAGCCGGGCAATGGCTTCTCTCACGACGTTACGGCTCACACCGAACTGTGCGCCCAAAGCCTGCTCTGTTGGCAGTCGTTGCCCTGGACTCAGGGTTTCGTTCAAAATGCGGTCGCGCAACTGCTGGGCAATCTCGTCGGCCAGATTCTCCGGACGACCGAGGTTTTCGAATGCTGCGATAGGCTTGGTCATTGCCTGGCGCCGTGTCTCACGGCTGTGAATTGTTCTTCCAAGACCATTCATCATACAAACCCCCGTTGATCCAAATCCGTGTACATTCTCACTGTTTGTCCCCTCGCAAATCCGTGTGGCAATTCAGATTCTGGGTACCACGCAGTGAATGATAGACAGATCTGGACTAAATGTATGGACATAGGATGTCCTACATCTGGTTCCAGTGACTGATTTTTTTGTATCGGGCAACGCTCTACAATCGCTCAAGGATCGAATACATGATTTTGGTAACTGGCGCGGCAGGCTTCATTGGCAGCAATTTCATACACGCCTGGCTTGAAAAACACGATGAGCCAATCGTCAATCTGGACAAGTTGACCTATGCCGGAAACCCGGAAAATCTTTCGAAATTTCAAGAAGATAATAGGTACCAACTGGTTCAGGGTGACATCGGTGACAGGGAGCTTGTAGGACGTCTGCTGACCGAATACAAGCCACGAGCGGTGGTCAATTTTGCAGCAGAATCGCATGTCGACCGATCAATCCTCGGTCCTGAGGAATTCTTGAAAACCAACATTGTCGGCATGTTCCATTTGCTGGAATCCGTACGCGCATACTGGAGTCAGATGGCCGAACCGGAACGTGCGCAGTTCCGTTTGTTGCACATCTCGACGGATGAAGTCTACGGTTCTCTTGAACCCACCGACCCTGCATTCACAGAGAATCACCCGTACCAGCCCAACAGTCCCTACGCTGCGAGCAAGGCGAGTTCCGACCATCTTGTAAGGGCCTGGCACCACACGTATGGGTTGCCGGTCCTGACCACCAACTGCAGCAACAACTATGGTCCTTATCATTTCCCGGAAAAGCTGATTCCGCTGATGATTCTCCATGCCTTGCAAGGCAAGCCCTTGCCCATTTATGGGGACGGCCAGCAAGTGCGTGACTGGCTCTATGTACGCGATCATGCACTCGCGATCATGCGCGTGCTCGAAGCAGGAAAAGTTGGGGAAACCTACAATGTCGGTGGAAATAGCGAGCGCACCAACCTGGAGGTTGTTCGCACGATCTGTGGCCACCTGGATCGTTTGCGCCCGCGCGCCGATGGGCAGTCATACCAGGAGCAGATCACCTATATCAAGGATCGCCCTGGACATGATCGGCGGTACGCCATCAACGCGGATAAAATTCAGCAAGAACTCGGCTGGAAGCCGCTTGAAACTTTTGAAACGGGTTTGCTCAAGACCGTACAGTGGTACCTGGACAATGCACAATGGGTGTCTCATGTCACCAGTGGCTCATACCGGCAATGGGTGCAGGATCAGTACGGCCAGGCATGACCCAACCCGAATCACGGACTCGGACAGGGTCCGCCAGGAGCATCAGTCGCCTGAACACGAGTCACAGTTATTGAAAGATGCCGCGGATCCAGAGCTTGTCTGAACGCCCCTCCTTGTTATGCCCTATCCATGACGAATGATCACGACCCATGGAATCAGAGAGATCACAACCCATGAAACAAAACCCGGTCCTCCAGACAAGCCGCCGTGGCATTCTGCTAGCAGGTGGGTCAGGCACACGCTTGTACCCCGTGACCCAGGCCATCTCCAAGCAGCTGTTGCCTGTGTATGACAAGCCGATGATCTACTACCCACTGTCGACGCTGATGCTGGCAGGAATCAGAGATATCCTGGTGATTTCAACGCCGGAAGATACCCCCCGGTTTGAATCGCTGCTCGGCGATGGCAGTCAATGGGGTATCAACATTCAGTTTGCCGTCCAGCCATCGCCTGATGGTCTGGCGCAAGCTTTTATTATTGGACGCGAGTTCGTTGGCAACAATCCCAGCGCACTGGTCCTTGGTGACAATATTTTTCATGGTCATGACCTGGTCAGACTGCTTCAGAACGCGAATTCGCGCCAGACGGGTGCAACGGTATTTGCCTATCACGTGCACGACCCCGAACGGTATGGCGTGGTTGAGTTCGACGATAGCCAGCGTGCAGTGAGCATCGAAGAAAAGCCCGCCAGACCGCGCAGCAACTATGCCGTCACCGGACTTTACTTTTATGACCAGCAAGTCTGCGATATCGCCGCGGACATCAAGCCTTCGGCCCGGGGCGAGCTCGAGATCACGGACGTCAACAAGCATTACCTCCTTCGCGATCGACTCAAGGTCGAGATCATGGGTCGAGGTTACGCATGGCTTGATACTGGCACCCATGACAGTCTGCTCGATGCTGCCAGTTACATTGGAACGCTACAAAAACGCCAGGGACTCATCGTGTCCTGCCCGGAAGAAATAGCGCTCACATCTGGCTGGATTGATGCCGAGCAACTGCAACGCCTGGCCGCGCCGCTGCAGAAGAATCATTATGGTCAATACCTGATGCGCCTGGCCGCAGCACACCGATAAGGGATTTGTCGGACCATGGCTTACAGCGTTGAACCCACCGAACTGCCCGATGTGCTGGTGCTCACCCCAAAAGTTTTTGGTGATGACCGAGGATTCTTCTACGAAAGCTTCAACCAGCGTGACTTTGAAGCAGTAACAGGTTTGCAAGTCTCCTTTGTGCAGGATAATCACAGCAAATCCAGGCGCGGGGTGCTGCGAGGGCTGCATTTCCAGGAGAGAAACGCCCAAGGCAAGCTGGTTCGGGTAACCGCTGGCGAGGTTTTTGACGTTGCGGTGGACATACGCAAAGGCTCCTCGACCTTCGGACAATGGACCGGGCACCATCTTTCTGCGCTCAACGCACAACAACTGTGGATTCCCCCGGGTTACGCCCATGGATTTCTGGTGTTGAGCGAGTACGCCGAGTTTCTCTACAAAACCACCGACTACTACGCGCCACAACACGAACGCACTCTGGCATGGAATGATCCGGACATCGGAATTGTCTGGCCCGATGTTGAGGAAATTCTGCTCTCTGAGAAAGATAAAGCCCAGCATGCGTTGCGATTGTGTGACATCTGACACCCCCTGCGTTTCATGAACCAGCCCAAACGGACCTGTCTGGTTGCGGTGTCCTCACACGGCTTTGGGCACCTTTCACAGGTCACCCCGGTCATCAACGCGGCTGACCAGATCATTCGGGACCATGATCTGGATCCCGTTCAGTGGATTGTTCGCACCACGATCAACCCGGATCAGGTGCAATCACGAATCCGTCCTTGCGTGACGATTGATCCAGGGTCGGATGACTTCGGCATGGTCATGATCGATGCACTGCGCGTTGACTTACCGGCCAGCCTTTCGCGTTATGCCCAGCTGCACAATGACTGGGAGCGCTACGTCGATCACGTTGCCCATCACCTGAACGAGCTTGCGGTCGACACAGTGCTGGCAGACGTGCCTTATCTCACGCTGGCAGGTGCAGCCAGGGCCGCGATCCCGTCGCTGGCGATCTGTTCACTGAACTGGGCAGACATTCTGCTGTCTTGCGTCTCGCGCGATCCCGGCGCCCTGCGGCAGGCCGGCATATCCACCCGGGCATTCGACCAGATTCTGGTGCAGATACGAGACGCCTACAACAGCGCACAAGTGTTTCTGCAACCAACACCCAGCATGGCCATGACCATGCTGAACAACGCCCTGCAGATCGGACCCGTTTGCGAGCCCGCACAAGGGGTAGGACGCGACGCCCTGCAACAGCTTGCACGGCAACATGGTTTCACGCAACCCGGCTGGTTTGTCCTGGTGAGCATGGGAGGCATTCCCACGCCACTGGACCTGAGCGCCTGGCCCGCACACTGCCTGGGAAAGCCTGTCTATTATCTGGTCGCACCGGACCAGGTCGGGCAGCATATTCATGGGATTTCCACACAATCAACAGGTCTGTCGTTTGCAAACCTGTTTGCCAGCTGCGACCTGTTGATTGGCAAGCCTGGCTACGGCACATTTGTTGAAGCAGCGTGCTGCGCAATACCGATCATTTATGTCGAGCGACCGGAGTGGGCGGAGTCAACAGCACTGACCGACTGGATCCACGTTCATGGGCAGGCCATGGCCATCACGTTCCCCGAGCTGGCGTCAGAGCGCCTAGCTCAGTGTATGAGTGACCTATTGCTGGCAGGAAGGCCCTCCGGAATTCAGCCTGTTGGAAACATCCAGGCCGCCGATCTGTTGCTTAAAACGCTTTTGGGTTCCAGGCATAGCCTTTCTCACCCAAACGTCTCTTCTACCAAAGAGTGAGCTGGGGCTGCGACACACCTTGTGCCTGGACACTGGACAGACTGGATGCTTTCACGCCCAGCAGCCTGAGTCGGTCGTTCCAGACGATGCGTTTGAGGCACTCCGATGCCGCACGCCTTAACGCTGCGGGATCGCTAATGGACTCGGTCAGCGTGACATCACGAGTCACAACCCGGAAGTCCGCGAACTTGACCTTGATACCGATCGTTTTAGCCAGAACCTGCTTGCGCTCGAGATCCTGACTCAGGCGCTCGCAGAGATGATCAAGAACCTGTGAAAGCTGCTTTCGATCTCGCCGGACATCAAGGTCTCGTGCAAAAGTCGTCTCTCGACTGATGGATTTGGGGTCACTGTGAGTCACAATTGCACGGTCATCCTGGCCGCGGGCCACCCGGTGCATCCAGTTGCCTGTGCTGGTGCCAAACAGGCCGATCAGATCGTGCAGCGATACCCTGGCCAGATCACCAATGGTCTTGATGCCAATGTCATGAAGGCGTGCCGTTGCCTTGGGACCAATACCGTTGATTTTGCTGACCGCCAAGGGCCAGATCCGCGTCGGCACACTGTCCATGTCCAGAATCGTCAGGCCGTCGGGCTTGTCAAGGTCAGAGCCAATTTTTGCCAGAAGCTTGTTGGGTGCAACGGCAATCGAACAACTCAGACCCGTTGCCTCGCTGACCGCCTGCTTGATTCCGTAAGCCAACGCTTCGGACGGCTCCGGGTGATCGCTCAGATCAATATAAATCTCATCAATGCCACGGTCTTCAACCACCGGTGCAATCTGGCGCACGGCGGATTTGAACTGCTTTGAATAGTGACGATAAGCCTCAAAGTCTGCAGGTAACAATATGGCATCTGGCGCCAGACGTGCACTTTGCATCAGGCCCATACCCGAAAAAACACCCAGGGCGCGGGCTTCATATGTCGATGTGGTGACCACGCCACGGCCAACGTAGTCGCTCAGGCGGGCGTAATACCAGCGTCCGTCCTGACCTTGCCGGGGAGCATTCACACTGCGCCCACCCACAACCACTGCCTGCCCGCGCAACTGGGGGTAGCGCAACAACTCAACAGATGCAAAAAACGCATCCATATCGAGGTGAGCGATACGTCTTGAAACGGTCATCCTGCTCTCTTGGTACCGATTGTCACGATTTTGACCTACAGTAGACGGGACGCCACGCGTGTATAGTTACCCGCGACAAACACTGACACTGCAAAAATTCCACAACAACATAACATCAACATAACTGAAATAAGGTCGCTCAATCTTGAATCACGACGAGTTTATACGTGAGCAGGTTCTCAGAGCCATTGCTTTGAACAGGATCCCTGGATATCACTTCTGCGGAAACTTTCTCGACCTCTGGTTTGAAGATGTCCATCACGGCAGATCCAAGGTCACCATCAAATCAGCGCCCCACGTACTGGGTGCAGATGGTCATATGTCGCCTGTGGCACTTGCCGTCGGTGCAGACTTTGCGGCAGCAACAGCCATCAGAACGGCAGGTGACCCCTCGTCGCGGCTGGCGACCGTCTCTTTGCATCTGCAACTGACCAATAAGCCCATGTCAAGCGACCTGGTTGCCTACAGCACCCTTGAAGGATTTTTTGAGGATGGCAAAGGACGGCTTGGGCTGGCACGCGTGCATGTCGAGTCCAACGGTCAGATGGTTGCGTTTGGGACTGGCACATTCATGGTGTTGGCCGCACCCGGGGGAAGAAAGCTCGACCCGATACCATGGATCAACAAGCGCCCCCAGAACATTGAGCTGCCACTGATGTCTGATCTTTCAGACGACGAGCGCAACATTGTTGATCGTAGTGAGCGCGCGCTGGTCGCATCAAAAGCCAGCGGCACAGCATTTCTGGACGAGTTTCTGAACATTCGCACGGCCGTCCACGACCGTGTGGGTCGTGCTGAGATGAGCAATGGTCCCCATGTCGGTAACCGGGTGGGGCATGTTCAGGGCGGCATCAGCATGGGCATGGTGATTGCAAGCGCCAATGCTGCTTTACCTGCAGAATGGGCACTGGTGGGGATTACGGCGAGCTATATCAGCCCTGGCGAGGGAGATGTTCTGACCGCTTATTCCGAAATCATTCACAAGGGCAGGCTGACAGCGGTGGTGAGCACCAAGCTGCTTGGCATCGAAGGCAGGCTCGTGCTGGAGGTGACGACCAACCATGCCCGCAGACAAGACGGTGCGACGCCCACGTAACAGTCCACTACCTGCAAGCTATACTTATCTTGCACCTCGAACGCTGAGCGCGCGATGAGAATCGAGGCGGGATTCAAGGTGCAGGAGTGCCTGTTAGCCGATACGACACGTACAGCAGGCTCTGGTTCTATGGCTGCCTTCCTCTGACTGACAATCAAGATCGCTTGGAATGAGCATCACGATGAACAGTTTCGATAGATGGTTTCATTTACGGCTTTGTTCACACACATGACAGCTTCTGAGATTCTCTTCACACCCGTCATTCTCTGTGGAGGCTCTGGCACGCGACTCTGGCCTCTGTCGCGAAACGGTTTTCCAAAACAGTTTCTGGTGCTCAACGGCACCAACAGCCTTTTCCAGCAGGCGTATGCCCGCCTGCAAGCGTTGCGCAGCGCCGAGATCAAAGCGACGTCGACCTTGATCGTGACCAATGAAACTCACCGCTTTCTGGTCACAGATCAGTTGCGTGACCTCGGCGCTCTCGACCAGTCCCAGTTGCTTCTCGAACCACAAGCCCGCAACACAGCGCCGGCGATCACGCTGGCAGCACTGCAAGCACTTCAAGGCGATGTGGACCCTGTCCTTGTCGTATCCCCGGCGGATCAGATTGTGACTGACTCGACAGCGTGTACCGACGCGTTGACCCGCGCCATTCAGACAGCTGCGGATGGTAACCTCGTGGTTCTCGGTGTCACCCCCACCAAAGCCGAGACTGGCTATGGCTACATCCGCCATGACGGGTTGTCAAAAGAACGTACTGATCGCGGCGTCGTTCAGTTCACGGAGAAGCCTGACCTAGCGACTGCTCAAGGCTATCTTGAAAGCGGTGAGTACTGCTGGAACTCCGGGCTATTTGTCGTGCGCGCCAGCCTCTGGCTCGAGGCGATGAGAAGGTTTGCACCCGACATCCTGGCATCAGTTACGGCTGCCTGGCAGCAGTCAAAACAGGATGGGCAGTTCATTCGTCCTGATCCAGCAATGTTTAACAACACGCGCGCAGAGTCAGCAGACTATGCTGTGATCGAGAACTGCCCCGGCAGCGATGTCAGCATTCGGATGGTTGCGCTCGATGCCGGCTGGAGTGACCTTGGTGCCTGGGATGCCGTGTGGGAAGTCAACCAACACGATGAGGATGGCAACACCCGCTTTGGTGACACCGTCTGCCTTGATACCCACAACACCTTGGTCCATGCCAATCATCGACTGGTCAGCACAGTTGGCGTTGACGATCTGATCGTGGTCGAAACCGCTGACGCCGTGCTCATCGCCCGACGCGACAAGGCACAGCAGGTCAAGTCCATCGTTCAGACCCTGCTTTCACAAAAACGTGAAGAACACGAACTGCACAGAAAAGTGCATCGTCCCTGGGGCTGGTACGACAGCATTGATGAGTCGGACCGCTTCAAGGTCAAACGCATCATGGTCAAACCCGGCGCGAGCCTGAGCTTGCAGATGCACCACCATCGGGCGGAGCACTGGATTGTGGTCAAGGGTACAGCTGCGGTGACGTGTGGTGACAAGACAGTGCTCTTGACAGAAAACCAGTCAACGTACATCCCGCTGGGCGAGACTCACAAACTGGTCAACCCGGGCTCGATCCCGCTCGAAATCATCGAAGTGCAGTCGGGTAGCTACCTGGGTGAAGACGACATTGTCCGGTTCGAGGACTCTTACGGGCGCAAATAGGTTTTGGCTGCATGTTTGACCGCCTGGGTCAGACGCATGGCCGGCTCGGACTCTCGCGCCCAGTGCTGCCAGTAGAGTGAGATTTCGATATATTTACCAGGAATCAGTTCGACCATGCGCTCGGAGAGATGTGGGCGCATGGTCGACTCATGATGCAGCGCAACAGGTTGCGGCACGACACCCCACCCGAGTCCGATTTCAATCGCACACTCAAACGCATCAAGCGCCGGCACAAAGTACTTTGGGTAAGAAGGCTGCTTCAGTTCAAGATACTTTTCCAGAAAACGATCATGCAATGCATCTTTTCGGTTGAAAATGATCGCAGGGTGGGAAAGCAACCGGTGTGTGGAGACCCTGCCTGACTTCAAGGTGACCTTTTGCGCAAGATCCGGGTGCGCCAGACCTTGGTAACGCATCGTCCCCAAAGGCTCAGCGACACAGCCCTTCATGGGCTTGGCCAGCGTGGTCACGCAGCCTGCCACTTCGCCTGTGGCAAGCGCTTCATGCGTATGGTCCTGGTCATCAATGACGATGTCGAGCAATATATTCTGAGCGGAAAGGTCACATGCAACCCCAGGCAGAAACCAGGTTGCCAGCGAATCGGCATTGATGGCCACACGCAGACTGCTCCATCGCGCACCGCCATGATATGACGGGGCATCCATCGACAATGTGCGCATCAGTTCATCATCAAGCAAGCGGGTGCGCTGGGCGTGCGCCACAATCGCCTGCCCCTGGGGCGTGAGTCGAGGCGTCTTGCCTCGAACCAGCACCAGAGCCCCGATCGTGCTCTCAAGAGCCTTGATACGCAAGCTCACTGCGGCCGGTGTGACATTGAGCAGTCTGGCTGCAGCCAGAAAGCTGCCTTCGCTGTAAACGGCCAGCAACGCCTGAAGCTGCTTTTGATCGAGCATAAGTTAAAAATATTTAATGATACGAAAATATTTTAACTTTAATTTAATTTATTCAAACGCACCCCCATCATGACACCCATTACGTCACATGCTTTTCATCTGGCGCCCCTTCACGATCAATGGTGCTCATCATGTCTGCCTTCTCTTCAGGAATGTTTCTGAGCCTGTCGCTCATCATGGCCATTGGCCCACAGAATGCACATCTTATTCGCATGGGTCTGCGCCGCCAGCATCTCTGGCTCACGGTTGCCGTGAGCGCATTGGCGGATATTGCCTTGATCAGTGTGGGCGTATTTGGACTCTCCAGGATCGGTGGCCTTTCGCCTTTGCTGCATCGCCTGCTGTTGCTCGCAGGGATACTGTTTCTGGTGTTCTACGGGTTGCGGGCAGCGCGTCAGGCCTACCGTGGATTCAACGATAGAGGTTCAATCCAGAAACCAGCGCTCTGCACCGCTGGCACCCTGTGTGTCCCACCCATGAACAAAAGCCAGGCTTTGATGACCGCACTGGCCTTCTCATGGCTCAATCCGCACGCATGGCTTGATACAGCGATTTTGCTCGGTGCAGCCTCGCTTGCCTACCAAAGCCCTGGCAACACGGCTTTCGGGCTGGGGGCGATGACCGGTTCTGTGGTCTGGTTTACGCTTCTGGGAGGGCTGGCATGCTGGCTTGGTCAGCGACTCGAGCTTAGCCGGGTGGCACACTGGATTGACGCTGTGGTGGCAGTGATCATGCTGGCCATCGCTGCGTTTCTCATCACCAGCCTAACGGCTGTATGAACGGCCAACACTTTGATCTGGACGATCCTGCTTGATAAGCCCGTACGGTGTCCAGGTCCTGTCTTCCTTCTCTGCCTGCAGGTAAAGCTGCCAGCGTTGACGTGCATCTTCGGAGGGACCCCGCTTGAAGTACTGCCCATCAAAATGGATCATGGTGGCTGCGTAACGCAGGCTGTGAACTTTGACGCCGATTTTCTTGAGCCTGCGCTCAATGTCCGAGTCCTCGGCCCCCCACTGCACCCCGTGGCGCTCATCAAAACCATTGACCGCCATCAGATCTCGCCGATCGACCGAAAAATTGCAACCCAGTACACCCCAGTTTCGTCCGCGCCCCCACTGGCGTAACCAAGCGGGCAAGCGGATGCCCTTTTCGAGATTGCGCGCCTTTGACCTGAGGGTCCACCAACACAATGTCAGAAAGTTTCTTCGGACAATCTCGCTCGCCCTGGAACAATTCAGAACGCGATAAGCCTCATGATGAACATCCACTCTGCGTCCGGTTTGCATGATGCCAGGGCATGCCATTAACAAGTGATCCTGCACGAATCCTGACTGCACGACACAATCAGCATCCACAAAAATCAATGTCTCCCCACGTGCCTGCCGAACCGCTTCGTTAAGAATCACGGTTTTGAGAAACCCCCGGTCTTCATGCCAGAGATGCCGTATCGGGTAAGTGAACTGCGACCTCATCTGATCAATCGCCTGAACAACGTCCGCACGCGATCCATCATCAGCGATGATCAGCTCAAAACTGCCATCAGCCTGCTCCTGCAGTGCCTGAACAAGCAGCCTGAGGATATCGAGATCGTTGTAGAAAGCCGCGATGACAGATGCTCTAAGGGGAGTCGAAGACTGACTCGGAACAGCGCCAGAATCTTCCGCCATAGTATGTGTTGATTCAGTCCTGTCGGACATCAGAACATTCGGTGCTTGCATATCTCAGCACAACTCCAGCTCGGCAAGAATCGGGGAGTGATCGGAGAGCAGGCTCCAGGGCTTGCCCCTGAGCACCTGAGCGCGCTTGACCGCAAAACCACGCTGGTAGATGCGGTCCAGACGGAACATGGGAAATTTCGAAGGGAAAGTTTTGGGAGGACGCCGTACAGCCTGGGCGCCCGCCATCGGAAGCTGATTGCTGTGCGTGTTCTGTGTGCCGGCAAAGAGCTTGTCCGGTTGCTCACCCCTTAAAACCTGACCAATATAACGTACGGAGTCCCGCAAGCGCGGCATGTCGCCACCCGTTCTCGGCGCCGAGGCAAAGACCTCGTACACACCAAGCTGCTGCACAAAAAGGGGTGACAATTCATCGCGCCAGTCGTTGAAGTCCCCCGCAATGAGCAAAGGAAGATCGTCTGGCACCATACGGCGGATCCGACTGGCCATGGCCTCAATCTGCCGGATCCTGCTGCCACCAAACAAGCCCAGGTGGATCACAAAACAGTGAACCTCCTGCCCTTCAATTTCGATCACAGCATGCAACAAGCCTCTCTGCTCAAGCGAGTGATCAGACACATCTTCGTTTTCAAAACCAAGGATCGGAAATCTCGAAAGAAGCGCATTACCATGATCGGTTGCATGCCGCACGGCATTGCAACCATAGGCGACATGCATCTGCAGTGCAGCAGCCAGCGACCGATGCTGTGCATCAAGCGTGGCAAAGCGTTGGTTGCGACCCTGAACTTCCTGCAGAAACAGGACGTCAGGGCGCAAATGATGCAAGCCGAGCCTCAGATCGTACAGAGAATCCTTGCCGCTCATGGAGCGACCTTTGTGGATGTTGTAGCTGACGATCCGCAGCCCTGCCATGCCTTACTTCTTGTCGCTGGCGAGATCCGTTTGACGCAAACGGATATGCAACTCCTTGAGCTGCTTCTCATCAACTGCAGAGGGTGCCTGAGTCAACAGACACTGGGCTCGCTGGGTTTTGGGGAATGCAATCACGTCACGAATCGATTCCGCACCGGTCATCAGTGTCACCAGGCGATCAAGGCC
Organism: uncultured Orrella sp.; assembly: GCA_964491995.1. Taxonomy (GTDB): domain Bacteria; phylum Pseudomonadota; class Gammaproteobacteria; order Burkholderiales; family Burkholderiaceae_B; genus Algicoccus. The sequence continues at coordinate 16,129 of CAZBIN010000003.1, read as the reverse complement.
AAAGGCGATACCACCATGCGGCGGGGCACCGTATTGCAGCGCATCCAGCAGAAAACCAAACTTGAGACGCGCCTCATCCTCATCGATCTTGAGCGCACGAAACACCTTGCTCTGGACCTCTTCACGATGGATACGGACCGAACCACCCCCCACTTCCCAGCCGTTCAGAACCATATCGTACGCCTTGGCCAAAGCCTTTGACGGGTCCTGTGTCAGCAAGTCCTCATGACCATCTTTCGGGCTGGTGAAAGGATGATGCGCGGCGGTAAAGCGCCCGGCTTCCTCGTCATACTCAAACATCGGGAAGTCAACAACCCACAGCGGCTTCCAGCCACGCTCGAACAGTCCCCTGGACTGACCGAACTCGCTGTGACCAATCTTGACCCGCAACGCACCCATCGCATCATTGACGACCTTGGCACGATCCGCCCCGAAAAACAGCAGATCGCCGTCTTGTGCGCCTGTGCGCTCGAGCATCTGGGCAATCGCCTGATCATGGATGTTCTTGACGATCGGAGACTGCAAACCCTCGCGACCTTTGGCGACTTCGTTGACCTTGATCCACGCAAGCCCTTTGGCACCGAAGATAGCGACAAATTTCGTGTAAGAGTCGATTTCACTGCGAGACAATTCAACACCACCGGGAACGCGCAGTGCTACAACGCGGCAGCCCGGTGTCTGGGCAGCCTGCGAGAAGACCTTGAAATCGACATCCTTCATCACGTCCGACAAGTCCGTGAACTGCAACTTGACGCGCAGATCCGGCTTGTCAGAACCATAAAGCCGCATCGCTTCTGAATAAGGCATGATCGGAAACGGATCAGCCAGATCAACGTTCTGCACCACCTTGAAGACATGGCGGATCATGCCCTCAAAAATCTCCCGAATCTGGGTTTCATTTAAAAACGACGTTTCACAATCGATCTGGGTGAACTCCGGCTGGCGATCAGCACGAAGATCCTCATCCCTGAAGCATTTGGTGATCTGATAGTACCGATCAAAGCCCGAGACCATCAGCATCTGCTTGAATAGCTGAGGCGACTGAGGCAACGCAAAGAACTCACCCGCATTGACACGCGACGGAACCAGGTAGTCTCTTGCACCTTCGGGTGTGCTCTTGGTCAGCATCGGCGTTTCGATGTCAATAAAGCCAAGATCGTCCAGAAACTTGCGCACTTCGATCGACACCCGATAGCGCAGCATCAGGTTTTTCTGCATCTGCGTACGACGCAGATCCAGAACCCGGTGCGTCAGTCGGGTTGCCTCGGAAAGATTCTCGTCATCAAGCTGGAAGGGCGGCGTCACGGACGGGTTGAGAATCTCCACCTCACGGCACAGAATCTCGATTTCGCCTGAGGCAAGATCCGGGTTGGCCGTGCCTTGCGGGCGCTCTCGCACCAATCCGGTGATCCGGATGCAGAATTCGTTGCGCAACTTTTCTGCAATCGCGAAAGCAGGGGCATTGTCCGGGTCGAACACGATCTGAGCCAAACCCGCACGGTCGCGCATGTCGATGAAGATGACGCCACCATGATCACGGCGACGGTGGACCCAGCCAAACAGAGTGACCGTCTGGCCCAGGTGATCCCGACAGACCTGGCCGGTGTAGCAAGTACGCATTCAGAGAGACTCCTGAGAAGACGAAGGTGGAACAACCACCCCCATCGAAACAATATATTTGAGTGCGGCATCCACACTCATGTCCAAGGCAATGATGTCGGCACGCGGCATCATCAGAAAGAAACCCGACGTTGGGTTCGGTGTCGTCGGGACATAAACGCTGACATAATCATCTGGCAGATGCACTGCTGTCTCGCCACCGGGTGCACCGGTCACGAACGCAATCGTCCATGAGCCGTGGCGAGGATACTGGACCAGCACGGCTTGCCTGAAAGCCTGTCCGTTGGGGGCAAGCAAGGTGTCACCCACCTGCTTGACGGAATTGTAGATGGACCGGATCAACGGAATCCGTCCCATCAGTTGCTCCCATCGATCCACAAATGCCTGGCCAATGAAGTTGGCTGCGAAGGCGCCCGTGGCAAACAGCACGACCAGCACGATCAGAAACCTGAGTCCCGGCACATCGATACCCAGGAGCGACCGGGCAGACAGTGACTCGGGGAGAATACTCTCGAGCGTACCGACCAGAGCAGACAGTAGCCAGACGGTAATGACCAGGGGGGCCCAGATCAGCAGGCCGGCAATCAGGTATTTTTTCAGGGAGCGCATGATTTATGAAATCCGCAGACCATCTGCCTGCGGATTTTCCTCAAGCAACGCCAGCCGGAGCCGATTCGGCACCTGACGAACTCGCCGACGAACCACTTGCCGCACCTGATGCTCCAGCATCAGCGCTGCCTGAACCCTGCGCCGGACTTGATTCATCGCTGGTCTTGGGTTTTGATGAGCCACCTGATGCGCTGCTGGTCGTTGCCGAGCCGTTTCTGAAATCTGTCACATACCAGCCCGAACCTTTGAGCTGAAACCCTGCCGCTGTCACTTGCTTGGCGTACGTTGACTGCGAGCATGCAGGACATACCGTCAGCGCAGCGTCGGAAATCTTCTGAAGAACGTCCTGCTCGTGGCCACAGGCCGTGCATCGATAGGCATAGATAGGCACACTCCACTCCTTGAAAAAGCGGGGATCGTTAAAAAAGAGGGAAATCTGCTAAAAAGCCCTCAATTTTACCCCGCTTTTCATACAGTCGGGCATCAAGGCCTGCGCAGCGCCTGACCGGAGCCAGGTGTGAGCCCTCCCGCAGGCGTAAAAGTCAATTTGCCGTTGACCAGTACATGAGATATTCCAGCCGCCGCTCGGGTCGGCTCTTCAAAGTTTGCCACGTCAATGACCGTGTCTGGATCAAACACGACCAGATCAGCCCAGGCTCCCGGGGTGACAACACCCCTGTCACGCAAGCCGAAATTCTCCGCTGGCAATCCGGTCATCTTGTGCACAGCTGTCTCGAGAGAAAACAGCCCGAGGTCACGGGCGTAATGTCCCAGCACACGAGGGAATGTCCCCCAGAGCCTTGGGTGTGGAATCGCATCGTGCGCGATACCGTCCGAGCCAATCATCGTCTGATCATAGGCCAGGATGCGCTGCACATCGCTTTCGTCCATGGCGTAATAGATCGCGCCGGCCGGCACCAGTCGCTCGGCGGCCACATGCTCGCTGACACCCCAGTCTGCGGCAATGTCATCAAGCATCCTTCCGGCCATTTCAGGATAGGGGCGCGACCAGGTGACCTTGGTGCGCTTGGCACGATACAGAAACTCAGGCCTGAGAACCGTGGATGACGCATGGTACGGGTAACAGTCGAGCGCCACAGGTTGGCTGCGGGCCGCCTCGGTAATCGCTGCCAGAGTTTCCGTTGATCTCCCGTGGTTACACACGCCAACGACTTTGTGATGCGACAGTACGACTCGTATGTCGAGCGTTCGTCCAATCTCGAACGCCTCGGCCATTGATTCGAGGATGTTATTGCCCTCATCGCGCAGGTGAGAAACATAGTGACCACCTGCCGCACTCAATGGGCGTCCAACCTCGATCAGTTCACGTGTTGTTGCCGCACGCGCTGGCGGGTAGAAAACACCCGAAGAAAGACCCCAGGCGCCGGCCTGCAGCGCCTCATCAACCCAGTGACGCATCACCTGGATTTCGGAATCACTGGCCTCGCGGTCCAGGTCCTGCATCGCCTGCACACGTAGTGAACTATGCCCGACCAGCGGCGCGACGTTCACGCTGAGTGACGCCATGTCGAGCGCTCTCATGTACTGGGCGAATGTCGGAAACCGCATCGGCGCCGGATTGACCTCATCACTTTCAATGACCAGATCAATCGGTGGCGGGGTTTCAGCCTTGGTGTAAGGCGCGATGCTGATTCCGCAGTTGCCGGTGACCACGGTTGTCACGCCCTGCGAGACTTTAGGCAGAATCTGCGATGGTGCAAACACTGCCCGGTCATCGTGAGTGTGCACATCGATAAAACCAGGCGAAACGACTCTGCCGGTCGCATCAATGCTGGACTGGGCCTTCCATTGAATCGGGTCGGTGTCACTCCCGGACGTACCACTGATGCCAACGATCTTTCCATCACTGACATAAACGTCAGCAATCCGTCGTGGTGCATTGGTGCCATCAATCAGAGTGCCACCCAAAATGGCAAGCTCACACTCTCGAATCACTTGTGTCATTTCTCTCAAATCCCAAGTTCAGACAGGTCGGGGCGGGCACGATGCCAGTCGGTCTCTTGCTGAAAAGCAACGCCAACCCTGAGAATACTCGCTTCATCGAACGCTTTGCCAAGCAACTGTATCCCGAGCGGCAAGCCATCAACATCAAATCCCGCCGGCAGACTCAAACCGCATGTCGTCAGATAGTTGCCAGCCCTGGCAAATGAAGCCATCGGAGTGACTGACTCATCCACCTCTTGAACCGGTATGGCAGGAAATGGCGCAGAAGGCGTCACAAGTGCAACATAATCGTGCATCACCTCTTGCCATAATGCACTGCTGGCACGGTGGTGTGCAATCGCATGAATATAGTCTGCTGCACTGACTTTAGAACCACTCTGCACACGCTGGCGAACTGCCGGACCCAGAGGCAGAGTCTCGTCATCAATATAAGCCTGATGCTCCGAGAACGCTTCGGCAGCAATGATGCGTCCATTGCGCTGCATCAGATCGTGGAAATCAAACGGCAGAGACAGCTCGGTCAGAGACGCCCCCAGCGAGACAAGCGTGCGACAGGCCTCATCGAAAGCGCGCTGACCCTGCTCACACACCTGCATCGGATACTGGGAGACCGGCATGACAGCGAGTTTCACACCATCGAGCGGCTTGCTCCTGGCCTCTGGCATCGCCCAGACCAGACCCGGACTGCCCAGGCTGCTTGGGTCCAGGGGGTCTGGACCCGCCATCAGCGCCGCCCAGACGGCCGCGTCTTGCGCACTGTGCACCATAGGCCCCAGTGTATCGAGCGTACTGGACAAGGCAACCGCCCCGTGCAGACTGATCAGACCGCGGGTGGTCTTCAGTCCAGTCAGCCCGTTGAGTGCACTCGGAATCCGGATTGAGCCGCCAGTATCGGATCCAATCGCCGCCGGCGCGAGCCCGGCAGCAACTGCCACGCCAGACCCGCTGGATGAGCCTCCCGGGACGCGGTGAGTTTGCAGATCCCAGGGATTCCATGGTGTACCCATCACCGGATTGGTGCCCCAGCCACCGAATGCAAACTCGACCATGTGCAGTTTGCCTAACATCACCATGCCTGCCTGGAGAAGTTTGAGCAAAGCGGTGCAAGTCGTCTTGCTCTGCCGGTCAACCCAGTGTTGTGAGCCTGCTGTCGTGATGTGCCCTTGCAACTCGCACAGATCCTTGGCGGCAAATGGAACTCCATCAAGCGCGCTCAGGGAAATGCCATTGGCTCGACGCTCATCGGCGGCGCGAGCCATGCTCAAAGCAAGACTTTCATCAACCTGAATGTAGGCGTGCAGCTTTGCGTTGGCCTTGTGAATTCGCTGTAAAAACATCTGCGTCAGCTCAACCGAACTCCATTTACCGGAGGCAAGTCCTGCTGCCAGTTCTGTCATGGTGCTAAATGCAATGTCTGTGCTCACGTTGTGATTCCCTGGGCGGCGTCTGTAGGTGTGCATCTGGTCATCTGCCCGTGCCTGCTCCCGGATGCACCGCTCCTTTCATTGCTGTTACTTCATAGTCAGTCACAAAAAACAGCAAAGAAAGTTATAGCTGAAAGTACCTAGCAAAAACCGAGCCAGGCAGACTGACTTTGAAATACGCAAGCACAATCCGTTCTGCGTGCCGTTCAGGTAAGAGATGCGATCTCGATCTGGTTTCAGGCACCATAACAGTGCCAGGAGGCATATCGGGATAACCCTTGGTTTTGCGTAAATCACGGTTCCATGCGGGTTTGAGAGCACTTCGAGGCAAACCAAAAGCCGCCAACCCTGCTACGATATAAAAAGTTCGCGTCATCCACTGATCCAGTTTTGCAGGATTACTCCCAAGTCACTGGCTCTTCTTGAGCACGTCAAAGATGACCGATAAGATGCGTGAACCCCAGGCTGTCCAGGTTTTCTTCGGTCCGCCAAAACTCGAAGCAGGAACAGTCGTCAAAGTGGTAAAGCTGTTCGAAGGCGCATGCCTGTAATCCGGGCACTATCGCCTGACCCAACCGTTCAGGAAATTTGAATACAGGCCAGCCAAAGCCGTGCTTTTGCTGAAACATTGATAGGGGAAGAGGCCACATGCAAACAATCATTCTGTTTCTGGCACTGTTCATACTCTGGCTGCTCTGGTCAGGGGTTTTTTCTCCCTTGATGATCTTTTTAGGTTTCATCTCATGCGTTCTGACCGTCTGGCTTGTCAGGCGCTTCGACACTGTTGATCACGAATCGGTCCCTCTCCAGCTTGGTTTTGGAGTGCTCACTTACTGGGGCTGGCTCATGAAAGAGATCGTGATGTCGAGTCTGCAGGTCAGTCGCATTATTCTTTCGCCAAAAATCCGGATCAGCCCCACGATCGTGAAAGTCAAGGCCAAAAGCCGTGGATCGGTTGGCTGGGTACTGTTTGCAAACTCAATCACCCTCACACCCGGCACCGTCACCATCGATATTGATGAGAAAGGTGTATTGACTGTTCACGGCATCACACGCGATACAGCCGACGGCGTTCTGACGGGTGACATGAACGACCGGGTCGCCAATCTTCAAAAAAAGGGAGACAAATGATGCTGACGGCTGTGGGGCTGGCCATTGTGGTCAGCATGGCGCTGGCAATCTTGCGAGGCCTGATTGGACCGGGGGTCTACGACAGGGTCCTGGCGATGAACATGTTCGGTACAAAAACTGTGCTTCTGGTATCGGTCATTGCCTTGCTATATGGCAGACCCGATTTTCTGGATCTGGCACTCGCATATGCGCTGATCAACTTCATCGGGGTTCTCGCTATCCTGCAGTTTGTTCAGAACCGCGATGCCAGACGCTCCAGCAAGAGGACGAGTGCAGGCAAGGAGGCTTCGCGATGATAGTTGACTGGGTTTCTGGAATTCTTCTTGGGACTGGATCCGCCTTTGTGCTGATCGGTGCCGCTGGCGTGATGCGCATGCCCGACCTTTACACACGTATGCATGCCTCGAGTGTGACCGAGACGCTCGGAATGATTCTGGTAATGGCAGGGCTGATGGTATATACCGGCTGGACGCTCGCAACATTCAAGCTGTTTGCGATCGCACTGTTTCTCCTGTTTACCGCGCCAGTGGCTTCTTACGCCATGGCCAATGCAGCCTTGCTTAGCGGCGTGGAACCACAACTGGCTCCGGAACAAGACCAGGAGACTTCACCATGATGACCGTGTTTGGCTTTTTCACCCTGACCATGGTTGCAATTGTTGCGGTCGCCACAATTGTGACAACCAACCTGTTTGTGGCGAGTATGTGGTTTGGGATTTACAGCTTGCTGATGGCTGCAAATTTCTTCATTCTTGATGCGGCCGATGTGGCCCTGACGGAAGCTGCCGTTGGCGCGGGTGTCTCCACGGTTCTGTTCATGGGTGCTCTCGCACTGACGTCAGACAGAGAAAGCGCCAAGCAAGCCAAAGGGTTCTTGCCGTTAATTGGCCTGGCTGTCGTGGGTATCGTTTTATTCATTGTTTCATTCGATCAACCGATGCTGGGCGACCCGATGGCTCCTGTTCATCAGCATGTCGCGCCCTGGTATATCGAAAAAACCCCCGAATACATCAATATTCCCAACCTCGTCACTGCGATTCTTGCCTCGTTCCGCGGCTATGACACGATGGGGGAGGTGCTTGTCATCTTCACCGCTGGTATTGGTGTGTTGTCGGTACTGAGCTTCAAGCCAAAAAAACGCGAAGCCATCTCCGGCGAACAGCTTGGCAAGTCCATCCGCGGTGTTCAGCATCACGCCGTTTTGCGCGTCGTTGGCAAACTGCTGATTCCTGTGCTTCTGCTGTTTGGTCTTCTGGTCCAGTTCCACGGCAAGTACAGTCCTGGTGGTGGCTTTTCTGCGGGTGCGCTGTTTGCCGCGGCCATTATGCTGTACGGCATTCTGGAAGGCGCTGACCGCTCAGCCAAAGCCATGCCACAGAATGTCATGCTGAAACTGGCAGCACTGGGATGCACGATCTACACCGGCGTCGGTATCGTCTGCATGTTACTGGGCCAACCTTTTCTTGACTACAACGCACTTTGGCCCAATCCTCAGATTGCCCAGTATTACGGGATTCTGATGGTCGAGTTCGGCGTCGGTCTGACTGTCACGGCAGTCCTGATCATGATCTTCAACGCAATCGCCAACCGGGCGACATACTGAGGGTGGCTGGATGAATCTGCTTGGACTATTTAACTACTGGATTTACATTTTCTTGCTGGTTGTTGGGCTTTATGCTGTCTTCGTCAAAGGAAACTACGTTAAAAGAATGATCGGACTGGGTATTTTCCAGTCCGCAGTTTTCTTGCTGTTTATCAGCATGGACAAAGTCGAAGGGGGTACGGGTCCCATTTTCAGAGGCCCCCCGTCACCAGACCAGATATTTGCCAACCCGTTGCCGCAGGTGCTCATTCTGACCGCTATTGTTGTTGGTATTGCAGTCACTGCACTGGGGCTTGCCATTGCCATCCGGATTCGAGAAGAGTATGGGTCGGTCGAAGAGGCTGACACGCGTCGTATGGATGATCTGTCATGATGAATCTATACGATCAACTGCCGATTCTCGTTGTCGTCCTTCCACTTTTTGTAGCACCACTTCTGGCCACGCTGCCCAGTCGTGGCAAGCTGCCTTGGCTGGTCGCGACCATCACCACATCACTTACATTTTTTATTTCAATCTGCCTGATCCGTCAGGTACTCGCTGAGGGGGAGATTTCATACCTGCTCGGCAACTGGCCGGTCCCGTTTGGCATCGGACTGAGCATCGGTCCTTTCGCCGCCATGATGGCATTGATCATCAGTGGAGCCTCGCTAGCCGGCCTGCTGGTTGCGCTCAATGGCATGGACAAGGAAGTCCCCCCTGCACACCAGTCACTACTTTATTCCTGCTGGCTGCTGGTGATGGCCGGTCTGATCGGCATCGTTGTAACCGGTGACGCGTTCAACGTTTTCGTCTTTATGGAGGTTTCCTCACTGGCGTCTTACGTGATGGTAGCCAACGGTCCAGGCCGTCAGGCACTGACTGCCAGCTTCAAGTACCTGGTCACCGGCACCATGGGCGCCACTTTTTACCTTATCGGCGTCGGATACCTGTACATGATGACAGGTACGCTGAACATGGCTGATATGGCGCTTCAGCTGGCGGACGTATCTGACACCACGCCAGTCATCATTGCCGGTGGATTTCTGATACTCGGTCTATCGATGAAGGCGGCCTTGTTTCCCATGCATGCATGGATGCCAAACGCCTACCAGTTCGCCCCTTCACCAGTCGCAATTTTCTTTGCCGCATGCTCGACCAAAGTGGCGCTTTTCGTCATGCTGAGATTCCAGTTCCTGATTCTGACGCCGAATCTGGGGCAGCATCTGGAACTGCTGAATGCTCTGATCATGACCTTGAGCGTGATTGCCTTTATCGCAGGCTCACTGATTGCCATTTACTCCGGTGACCTCAAGCGCATGCTTGGCTACTCCTCGGTCGCGCAGATTGGATACATGTTGTTGGCTATCAGTCTGTCAAGCAGCGCTGGCATCACTGCTGCGGTTATCCACATGTTCAATCATGCTCTCATGAAAGCCGCCCTGTTTACTGCGGTTGCCGCGCTGGTACTTCGCTTTGGATCGTCCAGGCTGGACAATCTTGCCGGCGCAGGCAAGCAAATGCCTCTGACCATGCTGGGGTTTGCGCTGGCTGGACTGTCGCTCATTGGTGTGCCACTGACCGCTGGTTTTATCAGCAAATGGTATCTGATCCAGGCCGTACTCGAACAAGGTTATCTGGGCATCATGCTGACCATCCTGATTCTGCTCAGCTCTCTGATGGCGGTCATCTACATCTGGAAGGTCATCGAACTGGCTTACTTCAAACCAGCCACAGCACAAGCCCCGCAAGGCTCTTGCGAGGCGCCAATCCCAATCCTGATTGTTCTCTGGGCATTGGTATTAGCCAATTTCTGGTTTGGCATTGATCCCGAACTTGTCCTGTCGCTGGCTCGTTCAGAGGCTGTCAATCTGATGGGGGTGAGCAAGTGACTGATCAGTTTCTCCTTCTAACCGCAATCACCATTCCTTTGGTCGGTGGCTTGATCACTGCGCTCAGTGACCATAACCGCAACCTGCGTGATGCGCTGATGGTAGGTGGTGCTTTTATCGGCTTCATGGCAGTGCTCAGCCTTCTGCCATCCGTACTTGCCGGAGAGATGCCACGGGTCGATCTGATCGAAGTCATGCCAGGTCTTTCGCTATCTTTTGCGATTGAGCCACTCGGCATGGTGTTCGGATTGATCGCCTCTGGCCTCTGGATTCTGACTTCTGTCTACGCCATCGGCTACATGCGGGGAGCCGAAGAAAAGCACCAGACACGTTTTTTTGCCTGCTTTTCGATTGCGATCTTCGCCGCGCTGGGCATTGCGTTTGCAGAGAACATGTTCACACTGTTCATCTTCTACGAGGTGCTTTCGATCTCGACCTACCCTCTGGTTGCGCACAAGGGCAATGAAGAAGCCAGACGAGGTGCACGCACTTATCTGGCGCTTCTGATCGGCACCTCCATCGGTCTGATGCTTCCCGCGATGCTTGTCACCTGGTTCATGACGGGCACACTCGACTTTGTTCCAGGTGGCATTTTCCAGGACAACATCAGCCGGAGTGTAGGGGCAATTTTGCTGATCCTCTACATGTTCGGTATCGGCAAGGCTGCACTCATGCCGTTTCACCGCTGGCTTCCATCGGCGATGGTGGCACCGACACCCGTGAGCGCTTTGCTGCATGCAGTGGCGGTGGTCAAGGCAGGTGTGTTTACTGTACTCAAAGTCAGCGTCTACCTGTTCGGGCTGGACTATCTGGAGAGCCTCTGGAGCAGTGACCTGATCATGTGGGTTGCAGCTTTCTCGCTGGTGGCAGCGTCAATTGTTGCCATGCAAAAAACCAATCTGAAGGCACGGCTTGCCTATTCAACAGTCAGCCAGCTTTCCTACATCACGCTCGGTGCGATGCTTGCCAGTGAATTGGCAATTGTAGGGGGCGGACTCCACATCGTCATGCACGCGTTTGGCAAGATCACCCTGTTTTTCTGTGCCGGTGCCATTTACGTTGCTGCCCACAAGACTGAAATCCATGAAATGGATGGCCTTGCCCGCAAGATGCCGATCACGATGGGGGCTTTCCTGCTGGGGGCGCTCTCGGTGATCGGGGCGCCACCGCTCGGTGGCTTCTGGAGCAAGTGGAATCTGATGCTTGGGGCTGTGGATGCACAGCACAGCATCATGATCGCGATATTTCTCATCAGCACGTTGCTAAACATTGCCTACTTGTTACCCCCGGTCATACGTGCGTTTTTGCTAAAGCCCAAGGATGAAGATGCTTCCCCCGGTCTTCAGGAAGCGCCTCTGTTCTGCCTGGTGCCATTGTCGTTGACCGCACTCGGGGCTTTCTCGCTGTTTTTCATGGCTGATCCGATACGGGGTTTCATCGCATCGATTTTTACGAGGGCTCTGTGATGAAAACATCTGTTAGCCGAGCAACACTGTTGAGCATGATGCCTGAAGTGCCTGTCGCCCAAGGAACTGGACAATGAACGTGAATAAACTTGGAAAACTGCTTGAATGGATGGTTGAAAATTCCAGGCTACTGAGTCGGATCATGTTGCTGATCATGGCTGGACTGGTCATCACCAATTTCATTTTTCCGGTTGGCTATGACCGGTTCTTCTGGGAGTCTTTGCCGGCAGCAGGCGCGATCTACGGCCTGTTCTCCTGCGTACTGATTGTCGTGATTTCGAAGTTTCTGGGGTACAAATTTCTTTATCGACCCGAAGACTATTACGACAACGAAAGTCGGCCCAACGAACTGATCGGTAACCCCGCAGACCGGGAGAATCGAGATGACTGAAAGCATCAATCTTTCTTCTGGTCTCTGGCTGCATCCGTCGCTTGTGCTGATTGCCGGCGCCTTGCTCACGCCTCTGATTCAGGGTAAAGCTCAGCAAATCTTCCGTGTCGCCCTGGCGCTGCTCTTGATCTACATCGTTTTTTCGATTGAAGCCGGCGTCTATGGTCAGTTCAGTGTTGCAGGGCTGGACCTGGTGACCGGTCGTGCTGACAAACTCAGTCTCGCGTTTGTCTATGTGTTCAGTCTGATCACACTGATCGCAACCATTTATTCCCTGCACGTAAAGGACAATATCCAGCATGTCACCAGTCTGATCTACGCGGCGGCAGCCATTGGCGTCTCGCTCGC
>CAZBIN010000003.1:0-3694 GCA_964491995.1 uncultured Orrella sp. | reverse complement strand
CGGGCGACTTGATGACCCTGTATGTGTTCTGGGAAATGATGATGCTTGCGTCGGTGTGGCTGATCTGGCGCCGTGCAACACCAACCTCGTACACCGCAGGATATCGTTACTTGATGGTGCACGCAGTCAGCGGCGTGGTGCTTCTTGCCGGTATTGTCATTTTCTATGGTGAGACAGGGACACTGGCGTTTGAGCACATGCAAACGCAAAATCTCGCGTTCTACCTGATTCTGATCGGGTTTCTGATCAACGCTGCCGTGCCCCCGTTTGGAGCCTGGCTGCCAGACGCGTACCCCGAAGCGACCATCACCGGCGCCATCTTCCTGAGTGCCCTGACCACCAAAACTGCCGTCTACACGTTGATTCGCGGATTTCCAGGCACAGATTTCCTGATCTGGATGGGTGTCATCATGGCGTTGTGGGGGGTCGTCTACGCCGTACTTGCCAATGACATCCGTCGATTGCTGGCTTATCACATCATCAGTCAGGTCGGGTACATGGTCGCCGGCGTCGGGATGGGAACAGCCATCGCCCTGAACGGCGCAACAGCCCACGCGTTCACTCACATTCTTTACAAGTCTGTGCTCTTCATGGGTGCCGGGGCGGTTTTGCATATGACGGGAAAGAGCAAACTGACCGAGCTTGGCGGCATTTACAAGTATATGCCTCTGACTTTTGTGCTTTACATGGTGGGTGCATTCTCAATTTCTGCTTTCCCTCTGTTTAGTGGTTTTGTCAGTAAAACCATGGTGGTGGAGGCGGCAGCGGTCGACCATCGAGCCTGGGTCTGGTTGCTGCTATCGATGGCGTCGGCTGGCACATTCCTGCACACCGGGCTGAAGCTTCCATACTTCACCTTCCTGGGCAAAGACTCTGGCTTACGGCCCGCAGAGGCGCCCTGGAACATGTTGCTGGCCATGGGGATTGCTGCCTTCTTCTGCGTCTTCATCGGGGTCTATCCGGCTTGGCTCTACAGTTTCATGCCTTCACCCGTTCACTACAACGCCTACTCGGCAGGTCATCTGTTCTGGGAAATCCAGTTGTTGCTCTTCACCGGCCTTGGCTTTTTCCTGATGCTCAAACATCTGGGTGGAGAGCGCAAACTCAGCGTGGATACAGACTGGATTTACAGAAAAGCCGGTCCAGCGGTTGTCTACTGGGTTGCTGAAACCGTTCGTCGGATCTGGCGCAAATTTCTGGCGAGCCTGCAGTGTGCTCTGGCACTCTCTGGGGACATGCTGCGCCGTGATTTCGGCAGAGGCGGGGTGCTCGGTGACACATGGAGCATTGGCGCAACCACGATCTGGATAGTCTTGCTTCTCGGTCTGTTTGGTGCGTTTGTCGTATTCTTTTAAAAGCGCTTGACGAGCAAGATTGCAGGCAGCACAACAAGTATGTTGTGCTGCCTGTTTTTTGTCCCGACTCAAACTGGTTCGAGCAACATGCTGTCAGCTGCCTTCTGGGCGATCACCAGCGTTGGTGAGTTAGTGTTGCCCGATGTGATGGTTGGCATGATGGAAGCATCTGCAACGCGCAGACCCTGAACGCCATGGACTCTGAGCTGAGAGTCGACAACCGCCATCGGGTCTTGCCCCATCTTGCAGGTACCGACTGGATGAAAAATGGTCGTGCCGATATCGCCAGCGGCTTTTTCAAGATCTTGCTGGGTTGTCACGCAAGCGCCTGGCTTGATCTCTTGCGGCTGGTATCTTGCAAGTGCTGACTGGCCCACAATCCGGCGCGTCAGATGGATACTGTCTACGGCGACTTGCCGATCCTCGGCTGTTGAAAGATAGTTGCAGAGAATCGAAGGCGCATCTGCCGTATCGGGAGACACGATCTGCACCCGACCTCGACTGGTAGGACGCAAATTACACACCGAAGCCGTAAACGCCGGAAAATCGTGCAAAGGCTCTCCAAATCGCTCCAGTGACAAAGGTTGCACATGATATTCAACGTTGGCCCTTGTCTGCCCTGGATCTGAACGGGCAAAGACACCAAGCTGTGAGGGTGCCATGCTCAATGGCCCACTGCGGGTCAAGGCGTATTGAATACCCATGCACAGCTTGCCGATCAGGCTGCCCGCCTGGGCATTTAGGGTTTTGACGCCCTGAACTTTGTATACGGTTCGCAACTGCAGATGATCCTGCAGGTTCTCTCCGACACCGGGCAAATCATGAACCACCGGAATCTGATGTTTCTGCAGCAAACTTGCCGGACCAATGCCTGAGGACTGAAGGATCTGGACACTCCCGATGGCGCCAGCCGCAAGGACCACTTCGCGCCGGCAGCTTGCCTGGCTGCGCTGCTGACCGTACTGACCCTGCACAAACTCCAGTCCGGTCACTTTCTTCTGCTCAAACAGCAGACGCGTCACCCGTGCATGCGTGATGACCTTGAGGTTTGACCGTTTCAGGATCGGACGCAAAAATGCCTTGGAAGCGTTCCAGCGCCATCCACCGCGCTGGTTCACCTCAAAATATCCGCTGCCCTCGTTATCCCCGCGGTTGAAGTCTTCGACCGGCTCGATACCTGCCTGTTGCGCTGCGTGCTGAAAGGCGTCCAGGATTTCCCAGGAAAGCCTTTGTCGATCGACGCGCCACTCGCCCGATACGCCGTGCCATGGGTCTGCGCCTTTGTGATAATCCTCCATGGCTTTAAAAACAGGCAGCACATCCTCCCAGCCCCACCCTGGATTTCCCTGGTCACGCCATGCGTCATAGTCCTGGCGCTGTCCTCGCATGTAGATCATTCCATTGATGGAGGAACACCCGCCAAGTACCTTGCCTCGCGGGTAACCGAGTTCGCGACCATTGAGCCCAGGATCCGGATCTGTTTTAAAGCACCAGTCTGTGCGTGGATTGCCGATACAATAAAGGTACCCGACCGGAATGTGAATCCAATGATAATTATCCGGTCCGCCAGCTTCAAGTAGCAGTACCCGGTTATTTGGGTTGGCACTCAGTCGGTTGGCTAGCAGACACCCTGCTGTTCCAGCGCCCACGACAATGTAGTCAAATTCGCCCACCGAGGTCCCAGTCGATTTGCTGTCCATGGTCTACCGCTCCTGCGAAGCCTGCATTTTTTGTATAAAAGCGTATTCTGTAACAAATAATGTCTGTTTGTTAAAACAATTCCCGATCGCTATGCTCCCTGCCTGGCGATTGACACAACTTTATTCTGATCATGAACTCAACTGCTGCGCTAGCCTTTGACATTACCGAATCCAATCATCGCCAAAGCGACGAACATCGCCAGAAATATCTGGCCAACCCAGGATTCGGACTTTACTTTACCGATCATATGGTGGTCATTGACTGGTCGGTAAACCAGGGCTGGCATAACGCACGAGTAGAACCCTATGGACCGCTGCAGGTTGACCCTGCATCTTCAGTTCTGCACTACGCACAAGAGATTTTTGAGGGGCTGAAGGCCTATCGCCACCAGGACGATTCGATCTGGCTGTTTCGCCCGCAAGAAAACGCGCGGCGCATGCAACGCTCAGCCGTTCGTCTGGCACTGCCCGAACTGCCAGAAGCGGACTTTATGGAATCGATCCGGCAACTGCTCAAAGTCGACCATATGTGGGTCCCGAGTGCAGGTGAGACCAGTTTGTACATCCGCCCGTTCATGATTGCCAACGAACGGTTTCTCGGTGTGCGTGCAGCACAGCATGCGGCCTACTACGTGATCG
>CAZBIN010000002.1:0-49257 GCA_964491995.1 uncultured Orrella sp. | reverse complement strand
TGCAGCTCATCGCTACGCTTGTACGGGAGGAGAAGCCAAAGTTAGATCGACTGAAGCCAAATCGTTACATACTGGCGATTTCAAATCCCTTGTCGCGAGCTGACAAGAAAAAAATCTCGGGTGCTTTGAAGCCGTATGTTATTCGGGAAGACGATATTTATGGGAAAGAAGATCTGAATGACCTGCTGTCACAATTTCCAGAGGCCGAAAGAAATAGCTATAAACTTTGGCTGCACAGCGCGAACATTCTTGCTTTTATTGCACAAAGCGGAATTATGGGAAGAAGCGAATTTTCGCTGGGCGAAATTATTCAAAAATCTGCACGATACGCCATAACCGAAAACCACAAGAAAGCGTTGGAAATCTCAAACAGGCTAGGTGTATTAATTATTTCAGGTGATCCAGGCGTCGGAAAAACGACGCTTGCAGAACACCTGTGCTTGCAATATGTATCCGAGGAGTTTCAGTTCGTCAATGTAATCGAGGATATCAAAGAGGCAGAACAGATTTTTTCAAAAGATACGAAGCAAATTTTTTACTTTGACGATTTTCTTGGGCGCAACTACCTTGAAGCCCTCCGGGGCCACGAAGGAGGGCATCTTGCGGGCTTCATGCGAAGGATTTCAGCAAATAAATTAAAGCGATTTATCCTCACCTCACGGAGCACCATACTAAATCAGGGTAAGTTTTTTATTGATTCGTTCGAGAACGAAAATTTGAAACGCAACGAGTACGAGCTCCGAATCGATGCACTAAGTTTGATTGATAAAGCCCGTATTTTATACAATCATATCTGGCATTCTGGGCTGTCCGATGAGTTTCGAGAAGAGTTCTATACGGACAAGCGCTATCGCAAAGTAATAGCACATCAAAATTTCAATCCTCGGCTTATCAATTTTATTACCGATCCATCACGAAGAGAGTACGAGGATGTAGCAGGATATTGGCCTTACATAGAGCGTTCGCTTGCAGATCCTTCTAGGATATGGGGTCACCCGTTTGACGTTCAATTAGACGCTAGTCAGAGAGCTATCGTTTTGCTTGTAGTTCTCAATCGCAAACGTATCGACGAGCTAGTCCTTGCTGATGCCTTTCACCGACTTGCTGGCCGCCCAGGGAATCAAAATCTGCGCGGGCGCCTTGATTTCGGATCCTATATTCGGCTATTGACTGGCTCTTTTCTTAGCAGAATTTTTAATGGTGGATCTAATGTTGAGTTGGATCTATTCAACCCGTCAATTGGTGATTTTTTATTGCAGAGATATGCTACTGATACCCGAATGCTCATGGAGGCAGCGTTTAGTCTCCGATCGGTCAATGGGATTGAAACGATTCTTAACATTAAGAGGGAAAAGGTCATCTCCGAGAACGTCGCGAATGAGATTTGTCGAGACATCTTTATAGAATCCGGTAAAGAAGGTTTTTTGGAATATGACGCCTCGTTTATTTCTATTCTCTGCAACGAAACGCTGATGTTTGACAGCTCCAACAAATACTTGACGGATGCGTTGAAGTTCGTTCTTGCGAAAGGATCAATCGGCGGGTCCGATCGCTCACTGTCTACGATAAGGTACGGTTTGACTCTGGAGAAGATATCTGTCGGCGATGCGATTCAGTTTTTGACTAACAATTTGGGAGATATCCTTGACGATGATGATATTTTGGATGCAATGGCGATCGCAAATGAATTGCCCGACGGCATGCCAGAACGCGACTCTCTCGTGACAGATATCTTTGAACGCGTTGTGGAACTAGCATCGGATTCATTGGGCGATTTCGTTGAAATCACAGATGCCCTCTCTGGGATAGACTGGGGGGACATTGATCAAGCTGAAGATAATATTGTAAAAATTGTCCAGGTGAAATTCGAGGAGTTAGGGCTAGTGATAGCAGTAGATCGAGCCCGAGAGGTCGCACGCTCGATCGACATCGAGAACAGCCTGCAAAGCTACATTACGAATAGCGAGGATCCTGAAGATCGTGATCCTTCGCCGCGGTTCTCCGCCGGCCCAGATGAAGTCGACGATCTTTTTGATCGAAGTTAAATCTGGCGCGCTGCGCAACTCTGATCGAAGGATCTCGGCATACCACCCCCGCAGTTGTGCACCACAAGGCTTACGGTGCATTTGTGTGGCTGACATCCAAAGGGATCAAATGGCCGGGACGCTTCGAATTTCAGTTATACGTCGCCATCGAGCGAAGGACGCCTCCTAGTCGAAAGCTGCCGAGCAGTTATTGAAGACTTCTGAATTGCTACGGTTATAAAGCGACGATTCCAGTTTGAAAGGGCAATTTTGACCTGATCGTTGCTCTGATTAAACTTTCTCGCTCCCGCCCGTTCGGAAACATCAATCATCTTCCGGTCGATTACAGGGAGAGCTTGTTATTTCTCGGTCGGTTCTGGTAAACGTCAACAGAAGAGACCGGTCGCTAGCCACGGAGACAGTTTCAAGTATTTAGTTGAAAGCTAATCTTAGTAGGAAAATCTAATCAAAACCGGACAGATCGAGTTGAGTGTCCGATTTAAGATTTCTAAGTGCTTGATCTGGGGGTTGCTCGATCTAACTTCTAATCGGATCCTACAGGGTTGTGTAGGATCCGATTAGAACTTAGATTTATCCGGAGTAGTTTAGATTTTCCGGTTTAATCTTAGATAGGCCACCTTCGGGTGGTCTTTTTTATCCCTTCAGCATTTCCTTTTCTGCGGCGACCTGTTCGGCACGCCAATTTTTCCCGTCATCAGCTCCGAGTGCACGACGTGGTACCTGTCCGAACCCTCTCCCACGCTGACGACGAAGGGCAGGGCAGCGACTCTAGGTAACAATTCGTACCGGAGTTCTGTCTGTTCTGTCCTGGCGCTCTTGAAACCCACCCGCCGCCTGACGGGTTTCTTGTTTTTGGGATCTTACCCGGATTTACGTTAAATTATTTATGAAGCATAATTATTGATATCGCATAATTTTGAATAAGACCTATGGCTAAATCCTCATACTTCCGACGCCCCAAGTACGCCGAAGCCATCAAAAACGCATTGCTCAACCCTGGGCCTCTTGATGCAGGCATCCTGTCAGGCCTGTTTTTGTCTGGGATCCGGCGCGTGGGCAAGACTACGTTTATCAAACAAGACCTGATACCTGCGATCGAGGCAGACGGCGCGATCGCCATCTATGTAGATCTTTGGGCTGACAGGGCCAAAAGCACCACGGATCTGGTCACAGAGACCGTCAAGGCCGTGGCGCACCAGTTGGCCACGCCTGGCAGCGGCATCCTGGGGCGCTTGAAGGGCCTCAATCTTGGCGCGGTAGGCTTCAGCTTCGGATTTCAAATTGATAGCATCGGCGCAAATAACGGCGCAACACTGGGACAGGTATTTCAAGAGATCACTGATCTGGCCCATACCGATGTGGTACTGATCATTGACGAGGTGCAGCAGGCCATGGCCACAGATGAAGGAAACAACCTTCTGCACGCCCTCAAGGCCGCCCGTGATCAGGTCAACTTGAACCCGCACCGTTCTGGTCGCCTGCTGATCGTCGGAACCGGCTCGCACAAGTCGCTGGTGGCCGATATGACTTTGCGCCGCACGAAGCCCTTTGCTGGCGCTACGTATCAAGACTATGCACCGCTTGGAGACGATTTTGTGGAGTGGATTCACCAAGCTATGACCGCTGCACCTGGCTACAAGATCCCAGACCTCGCCGTGCTGCAGGAGGGATTTAGAACCATGGGCAACAGGCCGGAGGAATTGCTGCAGGCTGTCAACGTCCTGCAGTCACACGAGCATGATCCCAATGTCGCATTCCCGATTATTTGCAGTACCAAGGCGGCCACCGCAGGGAATACAGAGATCGCCAACATGGAAGACCTCGGCGAGCTGGCGCTGGTGATCTTCGACAAGATTGCCTCGGGATCCCCGAACGGCGTCAAAAATCTGTATAGCGCTGACGCCCTGGCAGAGTATTCGAAGCTCATCGGATCCCCGGTTGATTCAGGCCAGGTGCAAGGCATGACCAATCGCATGGTAGAGCTCAATTTCATCCAGCGCCTCGGGCACGGCACTTTCATCCCCGCCGATCCCCTGGTCAGCAAGGCCTGGTTAGCAAATAAGGCGCTTCAGGCCATGCCCAAGCCGTAAGCCCGCCGTTCTCAGATCCGAAAACGGCTACATCCCCCTACCAGAGGGGGGATTGAATGCCGGTATTGGCAACAGACCTTCACCGATGAGTCACACTGGGTTTTGTGAAAACTGAGCGGGCTGTGTACTTCAAAAGGAAAATTGAATAGTTTTAAGAAAAGGGACGACAGCCATGGGTCGAGAGTTGAATTTGGCGATAGTCCGCTTCCGACCCAAAACAGACCTCCCTGTCGCCCACCTTGGCCTCCAAGAGCGACAGTCAGGAGCTTTTTCTGGTTGCAGACCATGTGTGCGACGCGCTCTGGCCGGTCATCACATTTCCGTTCACGGTGCCGGTGTACTCAATGTCGCCAGCCTGGAAGGTGACCTTGTCGCCGTGCACCTGTCCGATAACTTTCTGGGAGCCGTTGCTCGATGACAAGGTGCCGGAGATCTGTTGGGCCGACTGATCAAGCGTCAGTTCTCCCACGCCATCCAGGTTCCAGGTTCCACTGATCCGGGCAGGCACGATCCAGAGATGCGCCGTGCACCAGTGGCCGCAATTGCCACTTAGCGTCAGGCTCTTGACCGCGTCCCAGCCTGGGATTGCATAGTCGTTGGTGGCAATTCGCGTGCCTGGCCGTAAATTGAGAAAGGTCGGCATGAGCTGGTGCAAGTTCTCGTCCAGAAGGAACAAAGGCAACACCGTGGCCTCAGAGATGTCAGCGGTGAACATGTCGCCTTGTATAAAACGGGCTTTGTCGGTGACGCCGGCTTGTCTGGCGCGCCAGTTTGCACACTCAACCATGATGGGGTTGTATTCAACACCGTGGCCAGAAGCCCCTCGCTGGGCAGCTGCGATCACCATGCGGCCATCGCCTGAACCCAGATCGATGACGTAGTCTTGTGGGGTGAGTTCGACCAGATCCAGCATGGCCTGAACCAGTGTGTCAGGTGTTGGTACCCAGGGAGTGTCCCGACCCATCAGGTAAACGCCCGACGGACAGGGTCCATCAGCCTGGGCAGAGCTCTCCTTTGCTTGCGTGCTGGCCTGTTGAGCCAGTGCATTGCCGGGGGCGAGCGCGCCAATCGCAGCAGACAACCAGATCGCAAGCGACGCCCGCCTGATCAGATTTGGCGGACATGGCGTCAAGACCCATCTCGACAGCGCTGTTGTGCAAAATTTGTTCGTTCTCATTGCCAACGCTGTTCCTGACAGTTATTTGGATTGCCCGAATGCCGGGCTGTGCAAGCAGCGAATTCACGGTGCTTTTACGGCGACGAAACACCACAGTTACCGTCATTGCATTGCTGCAATTTTTGCTGAGTCTATCGGGGCAGAGCATGCAAGTGCAAGTGATCTGTAGCAATGCCTTGAAGATCGTTCGCCATTCACACGTTGTGATGTATGACGGCGACAGAGCTCGCGATCTGGAAGTCTGGAATCGACGGTTTGTGGATGGGTCTGGTGGCGACAAGGCTTTCTGTGAGGCTCATCTGCTCTGGCTCTGCTTTTGCGTCGATTGCGCGGGTCTGGATTGCCTGCCCTGATGACTTGTCGTATAAGTTAACAAACGATACGGATGAGAGACGTGACAGAACAAACAGACATGGCGAACACGGAGCCCCTGATAAATGTTGCACCGCTGACTCGGGCATTAGACAGGTTTGCCGATGAACGGGATTGGGCTCAGTTTCATTCCCCCAAAAATCTGGTGATGGCACTGAGCGCAGAAGTCGGAGAGCTGACAGAGATTTTTCAATGGATGACCGAGGAGCAGTCCAAAGAAGCCGGTGTTCGCGCAGAGACCTCTCAGGCGGTTCGTGATGAGCTGGCCGATGTGCAGCTCTATCTTGTCAGGCTTGCTGCAGTTCTGGGCGTTGACCTCAATAGCGCGGTTTGTGACAAGATTCAGAAAAATGCCCTGAAATACCCTGTTGAAAAAGCCAGAGGTTCGAGCAAAAAGTACACCCAGATTTGAGACTGAGCATTTTGCGGAGCACTCACAATGATCGTCTATGAAGCGGACAAGCGGGAGTTCCTGCATCACTCTGACTACGACGACATTGAGAATGTCATTCTGGCCAATTACAGGCGAGCAACGGGCAAGCGTGTTGCGGACTCGGAGATCAGATCCTGGCGGGAGTCGCTTGGCTATGTGGCAAGGGTTCTGCGCGATGACGAAATTCCGGACTCAATGGGCATTGCAGTAGAACTGCACATACCCCAGTCTTCCAAACGCATTGATGTCACGTTGACTGGGCGGGATCGTGAAGGCAACAAGAATGCCATTGTGATCGAGCTTAAACAGTGGGATCGGGTCACGGCGACGGACAAGGATGCCATCGTTGTGACCTATCTCGGCAAAGCCCAGAGAGAAGTTGTTCATCCTTCCTATCAGGCTTGGTCATATGCCTCTTTGCTGGAAGGTTTCAATGAGGCTGTTTACGAGGGAGGCATATCCATACGTCCCTGTGCGTTTCTTCATAATTATGTGAGAGATGGCGTTCTGGATAGCGAGCACTATTCAGGATACGTCGCCAAAGCGCCGTTGTTTCTCAAGGGGGCGAAAGAACAGCAGCAGTTGCGCGAATTTATCAAAAGACATGTCAGGTACGGCGACTCGAAAGAAGTTCTCTACGAGCTGGCAAACGGCAGAATCCGACCGTCGAAAGCACTTGCGGATGCGTTAAAGGGTTTGCTTGCGGCCAGAGCCGAGTTTGTGCTGATTGACGATCAGAAAGAGGTCTTCGAAGCAACCCTCGCTGCGTTGAGAACGGCATCTTCGGCCTGTCCAAAGGTTGTGATCATCCAGGGTGGGCCAGGCACAGGCAAGACAGTCCTTGCTATCAACTTGCTGGTTCGATTGACCAGTGCCGGACTTCTGGGACAGTATGTTTCCAAGAATGCTGCGCCTCGAGCTGTTTACCAGAGCAAACTCGTGGGCACGATGACCAAGACAAAGTTCTCCAGTATGTTTGCGGGATCCGGTGGTTTTCATTCTGTTGAACCAGACACCTATGACTTTCTGATCGTTGATGAAGCCCACCGTCTGAACGAGAAAAGTGGTCTTTATGCCAATCTGGGAGACAATCAGATCAAAGAGCTGATTGCATCGTCCAGGGCCACGGTTTTCTTTATTGATGAGGACCAGCGGGTGGCTTTGAGCGATATTGGGACTCAGCAAAGCATCAGGGCGTTTGCCAAGGCAAAGGGTGCACAGATCGAAGAATATGAGTTGGCGTCTCAGTTTCGGTGCAGTGGCTCTGATGGATATCTGGCCTGGCTCGACAATGCGTTAGGCATCCGTCCTACAGCCAACACCGAGCTCGACAAGACCTACTACGATTTTCAGGTGTTCGATACGCCGCAGGGTTTGCATGCTGCGATCGAAGCCAGGAATGACAAAAACAGGGCAAGAGTGGTCGCTGGCTATTGCTGGCCCTGGCTCAGCAAGAAAAATCCGCGAGCCTATGACATTGTTATTGGTGATGCTTACCAGCGGCAGTGGAATCTCGGTACAGACGGCAGTCTGTGGATCATTGCGGCAGAGTCCGTCGCACAGGTGGGCTGTATTCATACCTGCCAGGGGCTGGAAGTTGACTATATTGGCGTTATCGTGGGCCCGGATCTTACTGTGCGCGGCGGTCGGATCGTCACGATTCCAGAAAACCGCGACCGCCATGACAAGACCATCCGTGGCTACAAAACACGTCTCAAGACCGATCCTGAGCAGGTGCGTGCCGAGGTTGATCTGATTATCCGGAATACATACCGGACTCTCATGACTCGCGGCATGAAGGGTTGCTACGTTTATTGCACGGATGCTGAGACCAGAGAGTATTTCCGCTCAATGGTTGGCGGTGCAGGATGACTTTGTCAGTGCTTCCAGTTCACTGAGCCAGCGGATTGCTTGCTCGCGGCTCTGACCACACATGACGGGTTCAGGCTGAAGCGACGAACAGACCCGCGGCCGGTCTGTCTGCCCGAAAATCATGCATCGATCAAGCTCGTCGAGCTGAATGCATCGCACCCCCGCCGGCTTTCCGTGCGGCATGCCCGGAATCGGACTCGAGATCGAGGGTGCAATACAGCAGGCGGCGCAGTGGGGGCGACAGTTCATCGTATGACAGTCTTTTTCTGCGTCAATAGCCCGAGCTGGTTTCCCAGAGGATGGGCGCATGGGCAGCCTTGGCTTTGCGCATCATTTGCAGCAAGGGTGCCGCACGCTGGGCCAGCAGAACAACCTCACCGGCTTTGGGTTTGTTGTCATCGTCATCCTCGTCCTGATCATCGGGATGCTTTTCAAGGGTCGTGCCTTCCTCGTGGATGGCAACCTGCAGATTCTTGATCGCGTCATCGAGCTGCTCGATGGTGAATACCCCACGTTGCGGGATCTCCGGGGCGGTGAGTTTGCCGGCGGCGATCAAGACCTGAATCGCGTGCTTCTCCATCATCAGGACGTCCATATCGGCTTTACTGCTAAAAGTGACCAACATTGCTTTTCTCCCGCGGTTGTCTGGCAATCAAGTTAAAGTGCAAATTTGCCGCTGCCAATACGTTTATTTGATTCAAGCTATCATTTAGCACTTTACTATTTCATGGTCTGACTATGCTCCCGGAGCAAGCAAATACCCTTATCAAGAGTCTGCAACGCATTGTGAACGAACTGGTTCCCGATGTTGCATCGACCGTTCTTCTGGAGCG
Source organism: uncultured Orrella sp. (assembly GCA_964491995.1). Classification (GTDB taxonomy): domain Bacteria; phylum Pseudomonadota; class Gammaproteobacteria; order Burkholderiales; family Burkholderiaceae_B; genus Algicoccus. Next base: position 40,435 of record CAZBIN010000002.1, on the reverse strand, counting down.
GCCAAAGGTCGCTGCGCATGGTGATGTGGCAACCAACGTGGCCATGCAACTGGCAAAGAAGGCTGGGTTGCGCCCCCGCGATCTGGCCCAGACGATCATTGAAAGGCTTCAGCAGGATGAACAGGCCGGTGCGCTGATTGATCATGCCGAGATCGCGGGACCTGGTTTCATCAACTTTCGCTTGTCCAGTGCGGCAGTGGTTGCGGTACTTGATGCGGTAGACAAGAGCAAGGATCTGTACGGTTACGCGCCAGCACGCAACGAGAAAGTTCTGGTGGAGTTTGTTTCGGCCAACCCGACCGGACCGTTGCACGTGGGTCACGCGCGCCAGGCGGCACTTGGCGATGCGCTGTGTCGCTTGTTCACGGCTGGCGGCTATGACGTGACTCGCGAGTTTTATTACAACGATGCCGGCAACCAGATTCACAACCTTGCCATCAGCGTCCAGGCCAGAGCCAGAGGAATCGAGCCGGGCCATCCCGACTATCCCGCAGATGGCTATCGCGGTGACTATATTCTGGACATTGCCAACGATTACATGGCTTGCAAGACCGTGCAGGCAAGTGATGGTGAGCCGGTTCAGGCGGTAGGTGATATCGAAGATCTCGATGCGATTCGTCGGTTTGCAGTGACGTATTTGCGCAGGGAGCAGGATCTTGACCTGAAGGCATTTGGACTCGCCTTTGACAATTATTACCTTGAGAGCTCACTCTACGAAAGCGGAAGGGTGCAGGCAGTTGTTAACCGACTGATCGAGAACGGTCACACATTTGAAGATGGCGGTGCGCTATGGCTCCGAACCACGGAGCTGGGCACGGGTGACGATAAAGACCGTGTGATGCGCAAAAGCGAAGGTGGCTATACCTATTTTGTGCCAGACGTGGCCTATCACGTCAATAAATGGGTGCGCGGGTTTCGCAAGGCCATCAATATTCAGGGTAGCGACCACCATGGAACGGTTGCCCGCGTCAGAGCCGGCCTGCAAGGTCTGGATATGGGCGTTCCAGCGGACTACCCAGCCTATGTTTTGCACAAGATGGTCAAGGTTGTGCGGGGCAATGAAGAAGTCAAGATTTCCAAGCGTGCTGGCAGTTACGTCACGTTGAGGGATCTGATCGACTGGGTCGGTCGTGATGCGGTGCGGTTTTTTCTGATTCAGCGTCGTGCCGATACCGAGTTTGTATTTGACATTGATCTGGCCAGATCACAAACGGAAGAGAATCCCGTCTACTATGTGCAATATGCACACGCGCGGATCTGCTCCATTCTGCTGCAAGGCGGTGTTGCCTTGGGAGATATTCATAGCGCCGACGCCTCTTTGTTGAGCGCAGTGTCCGAACAGACGCTGCTCAAACGACTGGCCGAGTTTCCTGGGGTGGTTCAGCAGGCAGTTCAGGATCTGTCGCCGCACTTGATCGCTTTCTGGTTGCGTGACTGTGCCTCAGATTTCCACGGCTGGTATAACGCCGAGCGGGTCCTGGTTGATGATGAGGCACTTAAAGGTGCCAGATTGCGGCTGGCAGATGCAACACGTCAGGTACTGGCCAATGGTCTGGACTTGCTTGGGGTTTCGGCTCCTGAACGGATGTAACAGACGGGCATATGGCTAGACAGAAACGGACATCCCGGGGCGGTACCTTCTACGGGATCATCATAGGTCTGGTTGGCGGTCTTGCCGCGGCAGCGGCAGTCGCCTATTTTGTGATGTCATCGCCGATGCCCTTCGTTGACAAAGCAACACGTGACGAGCCGGCTTCGCGGCTAGACCCTCGATCAGCACCTGACCCTAACCGGGGTCTGGCTGGTAGCGGTGCGTCTGGTACCACGGGGGCGGTCGGCTCTTCTGGCACAGCCAGTCCTGTCAAGCCAAAAGACGAGCTGGGCGCGCTTATTGCTACGCTACCTGTCGAACCCGGCAAGAGTGCGCCACCCTTGCCCCCCGCCCCGAAACCACCACCCGTCCAGCCGGTCAAGCCGGCCGAGGATGGGCGTTCTTACTACCTTCAGGTGGGCGCATTCCGCGTGGTTGAGGATGCCGAGGCCATGCAGGCGCGGATGGTTCTGCTAGGGCTTCCGGTGCAGATTCAGAGAGCAGATGTCAATGGTGTTTTACTGAACCGGGTTCGGATAGGCCCGTTTGGTCGACTGGATGATATGAACAAAGCGCGTGCGAAGCTGTCACAAGAAAAGATCGATTCGAATGTCGTTCGTCAGTGACGCCAGATATGGCGCTTGCAGGTCTTTTGTCAAGGAGTCAACTTTGAAGTCAATTTTTAAACTGTTTGTCGCCGCTGTTTTTGCAGTGTCTGGGTCGGTCGCGCTTGCGCAGCAGAAATATGTCAATGTGAATCCGCCTCAGTCGACTGAGCCAGGCAAGGTGGAGGTTCTGGAGTTTTTCTCCTACGGGTGCCCGCACTGCGCCGTGCTTGAGCCGATGGTGCAGGAGTGGAAAAAGGACTTGCCAGGCGATGTTGTGTTTCATGCGATACCGGTGGCATTCAATGCGGGCATGAAGCCACTGCAACAGATGTATTACGCGCTCGAAGCGGTCGGAAGGACCGATCTGCACCCCAAGGTGTTTCAGGCCATTCATCAGGAAAACAAGCGTATCTTCACCAAAGATGCCATTGTTGACTGGGCTGTTGCACAAGGGCTGGATCGCGCCAGTTTTGAGGCAGCCATGACCTCGTTCGGAGTGACCGCAAAAATCAAACGTGCCGATCAGCTGGTTGAAGGGTACGGTGTCCGTGGAACGCCTTCCATCGCAGTGGGTGGACGGTTTCTGACCTCGCCCACCGAAGCGGGCGGTTACAAAGAAACGCTTGAAGTCGCCACCGAGCTGATTAAAAGCAACTGATGCCGCACAGCCGGTAATCAGTCGGTAATGAGTTGTCTGTCACTAATCAGTGAGTACGCGATCAGAGCTCAGTCGGGCTTGATCTTGTCCAGGGCTTGAGAAAGGTCCTGGATGAGATCACCGATATCTTCCAGTCCGATGTGCAGTCTCACCAAGGCTTTACCCTGTTCCTTCCAGTAACTATGGGGCTCTAGCGCCGATGGGCTGACCCACTGCACCAGGCTCTCGAAGCCGCCCCAGGAAAAACCAATACCAAATAGCTCGAGCGCGTCAACAAACGCTCTGGCAGCGTTCGCACTGCAGTTCAGAGAAACGCTCAGCAGCCCGTTCGATCCCAGGCAGTCCCGTTTCCACAAAGCGTGACCGGGATCCTTGTCCCAGGCGGGAAAGTAAATTTTGCTGACCATCGGGTGACTGTTCAGAAACTCGCACACTCGCAAGGCGCTACGCCCATGATGCTCGAGTCTGACCGCCATGGTTTTAACGCCCCTTAGCGCGAGCCATGCATCATCGGCACTCACGCTGTTGCCAACTGCATACTGGGTTGCATGTATCTGTCTGGCCAGGTCATCGCGATTGGTGACTACTGCGCCGAGCATGACGTCCGAATGGCCATTGATGTATTTGGTCCCGGCAATCACCGAGATGTCAGCCCCGAGTGCAAGGGGCTGGTAAAGCATACCCGCTCCCCAGGTGTTGTCGATAGCCAGAATCAGGTTATGTGACTTGGCGATGCTGGAAAGCCGGGGCAGATCGAGCATTTCCATCAATAACGAACCAGGTGACTCGACGTAAAGCAGCCGGGTGTTGGGTCTGATCAGTGAATCAAGATTTTGCAGGTGCGATGGAAAATAGCTGACCTCAATACCGAGCTTTCTGAGCAGGGTCTCATGCATCACACGCACGGGTCCGTAGACGTTGTCCGATACCAGGACGTGGTCACCACTTTGCAGCACACTCATGAAGGTCAGATGGATAGACGCCAGGCCTGACGGGTTCAGAATGCAATAGGTACCGCCTTCGAGCATGTTGATGACGTCTTCCAGGGCGCGATGGGTGTCGAGCCCGGCGATACCGTAACTGACCACCCGCTCGCCCTTGTTCTTGCGAGCCAGTGTCTGGTCGAGCAAGGACAGGTTCTTGAAGCGAACCGTACTGGTCCGGATCGAAGGCAGGCTGACAGGCGCAATTCCTGTTTCGTCGTCAAAGGGGGCGCTGTCAGCGTGAAGCAGGCGGGTTTGCAGGTGGTGATCAGTCATTTTGTGGTGAAGAGATAGATTCCGTCCGGGCTGAGTGTCCGGCTAAGTTTTCCGTTGAAGTAAAGCATGTGCAAGTGGGCTATAGCTTCACCCATGGCAAACGTGGTCTGATGGGTGTCAAGTTTGCGTTTGAACATCACCGGCAGGATATCAAAGGCCGAGTGAGGCACCTGACAGGCTTCGATGACTTCGTCGAGTCGCTCCTGATGATGAGACTGCTGCTGGGCGATGCGTTCATGCAAGCCTTTGAATGGTCGACCATGCGATGGCAGCACGAGTGTGTCATCTGGCAGGTGGCTGTACAGCTCAAGCGAGTCCAGATACAGCTGCAAGGGGTTGCCCTCAGGCTCGTAATTGTGCACGCTGACGTTGGTCGAAATGCGTGGCAGCACCATGTCGCCGGAGATCAGAACCTTGTTCTCGAGACAGAACAGCGACATGTGCTCCGGCGCATGCCCGTAACCTACGATTGCTTCCCAGGTTTTTCCACCGATCTGGATTTTGTCGCCATGCATGATCCGGACGAACTGGTCGGGTACCGATGGCACCAGACCGCTGTAGTAAGACGAGCGTGCGCGGATACCCTCAAGCGTCTCCTCAACGCGTAGTCCGTGTCTGGAAAAGTGGTCTACCGCAGCCTGGCCGCCATTTGAAGAACCACCTTCAGAACTCGACCACTGACGGGCGGTGATGTAGTCGGTCATACTGATCCACAGCGGCACTTTCCAGCGCGCACAAAGCCAGTGGGCCAGGCCAACATGATCCGGGTGCATATGGGTGACGATTACGCGAAGCACAGGCAGTCCCTGCAGCACGTTGGTGAAGACCTGTTCCCAGAGATCTTTGATTTCGTCGCGGGTCACGCCACAGTCGACGATGGTCCAGCCCTCCTGACCATCAATATTGTCTCGCAACAGCCACAGATTGATGTGGTCAAGCGCGAAGGGCAGTGGCATTTTGATCCAGTGCACGCCCGGGGCCATTTCGATGCTGTGTCCTGGTTCGGGAAGCTGTTTGTCCAGCGGGTAGGTCAGTTGGTGTTCCAAAGGATTCATCGCGGTCTTTACTCCAGAGTTTTGAATTATTCTGCGCCCATCATATACGCGCGCGTGGCAGCGCGCCAAAGGTTCTATATCAGACAGTCCATGGTCGACTCAGCAGACATTACCCAGAGATCCGCACGTCCTTCATGAGGTACCATCTGACCTGTTGACTGCTCAGTGGTGGCAGCGTCGCAAGCAACGCTCGCAACATGGGTACTTTGTGGATCGTCTGCCATATCCGGATAGTCAGAGATGTCCATTGCGAGTTGATGGATTGACGGGTCATGCAAAGCTCTCCGGATATCTGGGAGTTCAATTGTTCTAAGTCCGTTTTGGGCGTACATTTAAAGACAATGCGGCGGTACTCGTGAACCGCACCGCAGATTTGAAACGGGGGGCTTGCGATGTTCGAAGTTCTGGTTTATCTGTTCCATAACTACTACACCCCCGAAGCCTGTCCTTCTGCTGATGTCCTTGCCAAACGGCTTGCTGCCGCCGGCTTTGAGCATGAAGACATTGATGAGGCGCTGGGGTGGTTGCTGGGCTTGGCTGAGGCGACAGAGGATTGTGTCGAACTGGCCAATATCGACAGTGACGGGATGCGGTTCTATGCTGAATTTGAACAGCAGCAACTGGGTCCGGATGCCATCGGTTTCATCACCTTTCTGGAAAACAGTGGTGTGCTGGCAGCACCGATGCGCGAGATAGTGATCGAGCGCGCGCTGGCCTGCTCGGAGTCACCCGTCCAGTTGGAGACTATTAAGATCATCGCTTTGATGGTTCTCTGGAGCCAGGAAGCCGAGGTTGACCGGTTGATTCTCGAAGAACTGCTGCGTCATGATGGTGAGCATTTGACGCATTGATTCGACGTGAGTTACGCAGGACGATTTGCTCCCAGCCCGAGTGGGCCGCTGCATGCAGGGTCGGTCGTGGCAGCGCTTGCCAGCTACCTGGATGCCAGAGCGGCCGGGGGGCGCTGGCTGGTGCGCATGGAAGATCTGGATGAGCCTCGCAGCGTCTCTGGTGCCGACAGGCTGATTTTGCAGCAATTGCAGCAGCTGGGAATGCAGTGGGACGGCGAGGTGATTTATCAGTCAGATCGCCACGCATCCTACGAAGCGGCTTTTGAGCAGTTGCGCAAGCAAGGTCTCTTATATCCCTGTGGATGCAGTCGCAAGGAGATTGCCGATTCGGTGCTGGCGCTTCACGGGGAATTCCCGCTCGGGGAGAGGCCTTACCCGGGCACTTGTCGTGATGGACTCAAGCCGGGCAGACTGGCGAAGTCGTGGCGATTGCGGGTTGACCCCGGCGTCATATCGTTTGAAGACCGTTGGTATGGTTTGCAGTCACAAGATGTTCAAGCTGTGGTGGGAGATTTTGTGCTCAGGCGAGCAGATGGGCCGTGGGCGTACCAGCTCGCAGTCGTCGTGGACGACGCGTGGCAAGGGGTCACGCACGTGGTTCGAGGGTCGGATCTGCTCACCAGCACGGCAAGGCAGATTTTGCTGGGACGGCTTCTGGGTCTGCCGGACTTGCGCTATATGCACATACCTGTTGTGATGGATGTCCATGGCAGAAAACTGTCCAAACAGAACGGTGCGCCGGCCATTGACACACGCGATCCTCTGGCCGTGCTTGAGCAGGCATGGGTCAGTCTGGGCTTCGATCGGTTTGGTGCAACGAATTTACAAAGCTTTTTTTCTGGTGCAATAGAGATGTGGTCGAGTGATTTGCGTACATCGCCACTTGCGCCATCTTGATCTGCACCCGTATCATCGCCGCTGGTAACGCGACTAGCGACATCAGGATCTGAATGACCAAAGCACTTATCATCGCCGAAAAGCCCTCTGTGGCTCTCGATATATCCCGCGCACTGGGTGGCTTCACTCGTGAAGGGGATTATTTCGAAAGTGAGCAGTTTGTCCTTGCCTCGAGCATCGGACACCTGCTGAGCCTTATTGCGCCCAACGATCCTGTCAAAGGTAAGTGGAGTTTTGCGCATCTGCCGGTTATTCCACCAAATTTCGAGCTGAACCCAACCGACAAACGTTCGGCCGAGCGGCTCAAGCTGCTGGTGCGGCTGATCAAACGCAAGGACGTTGACCGTCTGATCAACGCGTGTGACGCAGGGCGTGAAGGGGAGCTGATCTTCCGTTACATCCAGCAATATGCGGGGCTCGCCAAACCGGTCCAGCGACTGTGGTTGCAATCGATGACCCGTGACGCAATCAGGGAAGCTTTCGAGAATCTTCGTCCGGACGAGGCACTCAAACCCCTGGAGCAGGCAGCGCGTTCGCGTGCCGAAGCAGACTGGCTGGTCGGCATTAACGGCACGCGTGCCATGACAGCCTTTAACAGCAAGGATGGCGGCTTTTTCAAGACACCGGTTGGTCGCGTCCAGACACCCACGCTGGCCATTGTCAGTGAGCGTGAGACCCGTATTCGCGAGTTTGTGTCGAGAGACTACTGGGAGGTCAGGGCCTCGTTTGTAGCTGCGGCTGGCTTTTACGAAGGCAAGTGGTTCGACCCGGATTTCAAGAAGGATCCGCAGGATCCGGAGAAACGTGACACACGCCTCTGGAGTGAAGCCGCCGCTCGCACGATCGAAGCCGCCTGCCGCGGCCAGTCAGGCACTGTCACGGAAGAATCCAAGCCCACCACGCAGCTCTCGCCGCTGCTTTACGATCTGACGTCGTTGCAGCGTGAAGCCAATGGCCGGTTTGGTTTTTCTGCCAAGACAACGCTTTCACTGGCGCAGTCACTTTACGAGCGCCACAAGGCGCTGACCTACCCCCGAACGGATTCCCGCTATCTGCCAGAGGATTACCTTGTTACGGTCAAGGAGACCATGGCAGCGCTTGCCAATGGCGAGGGCACGGCTGCGGCCGGTCTGGCCGTACATGCGTCCAAGGTCATTTCCCAGGGCTGGGTGCGACCGAACCGGCGGGTGTTCGATAACAAGAAGGTGTCGGATCACTTTGCCATTATCCCGACATTGCAGATTCCAAAAGATCTTAGTGATGCAGAGCGCAAGCTCTACGATCTGGTGGTCAAGCGTTTTCTGGCGATTTTCTTTCCTGCGGCCGAATATCGTGTCACAACCCGAATTACCCAGGTTCAGGCCTATCGCTTCAGAACCGAGGGTAAGATTCTGACCTCACCGGGCTGGCTGGCCGTGTACGGCCGTGAGATCCAGGGCGAGGACGAGAATCTGATACCGGTCGATGCGGGAGAGATTGTGCGCATCGACTCGATCGAGCCGGTTGGGTTGGCGACCAAGCCGCCTCCACGGTATACGGAAGCCACACTGCTTTCGGCGATGGAAGGCGCGGGCAAGCTTGTCGATGACGAGGAATTGCGCGAGGCGATGTCCGAGCGCGGTCTGGGTACACCGGCCACCCGGGCGGCGATCATTGAAGGACTGATCAACGAAAGCTATCTGCGGCGCGAGGGTCGTGATCTGGTGCCCACCGCCAAGGCACGCCAGCTGATGACCCTTTTAAGCGGATTGAATGTCAAGGAGCTGACTTCGCCGGAATTGACGGGAGAGTGGGAGCACAAGCTCAAGCAGATCGAGCAGGGTGCGCTGCAGCGTCAGGCGTTCATGCACGAGATTGCTCTGATGACGCAAATCATCGTCAAACGCGCCAAGGAATACGACCGCGATACCGTCCCGGGTGACTACATTACGCTGAGCACGCCATGTCCCAAGTGTGGCGGAGTCGTTAAAGAGAATTACCGACGGTACGCTTGCACAGCATGCGACTTTTCGATTGGCAAACACCCAGGTGGCAGAACCTTCGAGCCTGCAGAAGTCGAGCTCTTGCTCAAGGCGCGCGAGATCGGTCCCCTGCAAGGTTTCATCAGCAAAATGGGACGCCCTTTTGCCGCGTTGCTGCGACTGGATTCAGACAGCAAGCTGGAGTTTGATTTTGGGCAGAAAGAGGAAGATGACGACACGCCTGTCGACTTTTCTGGTCAGCCCGATCTCGGGGAGTGTCCGAAGTGTCACAGCCGTGTCTTCGAGCATGGTATGAGCTTTGTCTGCGAAAAGTCTGTGGGTCCGGAAAAATCTTGCGACTTCAGAACGGGTAAGGTCATCCTGCAGCAGGAGATTCCCGCCGCCCAGGTCACCAAGTTGCTTGCGACCGGCAAGACGGATTTGTTTGACGGATTTGTCTCGAGCAGAACCAACCGCAAGTTCAAGGCGTATCTGGCGTGTGATGCCAAGGGCAAGGTCGGCTTTGAGTTTGAGGCCAAGCCCGACAGGCCAGGCAAGACGGCGACCAGGCCGGCCAGTCAGGCGGCTTCAACGGTCGCGACCAAACGTGCCACAAAAGCTGCGACCAAGACTGCCAGGAAGGTTGTTGCAAAAAAAGCAGCGAAAAAAGCAGCCAAGAAGGTTGCAAAGAAGGCCGTGAAAAAGGCAGTTACTTAGGCAGCAACCAAGCCAGTGACTGAACCCTCGGGTTCGGTCTGAATGTTTCATGATTTGTTTCACAATTTTTGTTGCAGGAAGCCGAAGTGAGTATTCATTCAACAGTCAAACGCATTACCGTGCCCCAATTGCGTTCATTCAAGGGCCATAGAAAAATTGCTGCGCTCACAGCGCATAGCAGCGTGATGGCGGGTTTGATGGATGAATATCTGGATTTCATCCTGATCGGAGACTCAACGGCCATGGTGGCCTATGGTCTGCCGAACACACTGTCGTTTACGATCGATCAGGTGGCCGCGCACACCGCAGCGGTGGTGCGCGCGACCCAGAGGGTCTGTGTGATTGCCGACATGCCTTTTGCCAGTTACCACGAGTCGCCCGAGCAGGCATTTCGCAATGCAGCGATCTTGCTGGCCCAGGGTGGGGCCGATGCGATCAAGCTCGAGGGGGGAGCGGTGATGGCGCCCACCATCGAGTTTCTGGTGCAACGAGGAATCCCGGTCCTCGCGCACGTTGGCCTGATGCCCCAGCATGTCAACACGATGGGTGGCTACAAGGCACAAGGCCTTGATGAGCAGACTGCCAGCATTGTCATGGCAGATGCACTGGCCATTGAGCGTGCGGGTGCTTTCGGGGTGGTACTCGAAGGCGTGGCGCACACCCTGGCTACCGAGATCACGGGTGCCATCTCGATTCCGACAATTGGGATCGGGGCTTCCGCCGCGTGCGATGGACAGATTCTCGTGACCGAGGATATGCTGGGCATGAATGGAACCCGGGTACCAAAATTTGTGAAGCGGTTTGCGGATCTGGATGTCCAGATCAAACGTTCGGTCGAGCGGTATGCGGATGAAGTGCGTACCGGTACATTTCCAGACATCAGTCATTGCTTTGGTGTCAAACGAAATGGCAGTTGACAAAAAGAAAAGTAAAAAGAAAACTGTGACCCCGGATCAGGCGTCTGCCAGTGTGACGTCTGAGGCGACTGACCTGCCAGAGACAGTCTGGCACCGGGTCAAGCGATCAGCGCTTCATGGTCAGGGCGTGTTTGCGCGCAGGAAGATTCCCGCCGGCACCCGTATATTCGAGTATGCCGGTAAGCGAATTACCAGCAAACAGGCTGATGAACAGGAACCGTCCGATCCCCACGATCCGTTTCATACATTTTTTTTCAGCCTGAGCTCAGGCAAGATCATCGACGGAAATCAAAACGGCAACGATGCCCGGTTTATCAATCACTCCTGTGCACCGAACTGCGAGACAGAAGAGGATGCGTCAGGCAAGCACGTTTATGTGCTGGCCTTGAGAGACATTCCACGAGGTGAGGAGCTGAATTTCGACTACGGCCTGATCATCGATGGTCGCAAGACCGCCAAAGTCAGAGCGCAGTATGCATGCTTTTGTGGTGCCGAAAACTGTCGTGGCACCATGCTGGCTTTGTCCCGGCGCGCGCGCAAGACAAAGCCAGGTATCTGATCAGACAAGAATCCACCATGCACAGACCAGACTGGCGAGCACGCCAAGGGTCAAAATGGTTCTGAGCTTCAAGACCCAGACATCGATGGCGATGCGTGGAAACAGCACGATGTCCAGAATCCATTGCAACGCAAATCCAGCCATCAATATCAATAACCCCAGGTCAGCAGGCATGTAGGGCACGGCAGCAACCCATCCCAGCAATGCAGGCACCACACTCCAGCTAAACATCATCGTGCGTGGCGCGTTTGGAATGGCGACAGCCAGGCCCCACCAGATTGCCCCGACGAAAGATAGAATCACGGCACCGTAGGTATTGATGGCAAACAGGGCAATGACGGGCGGAAAATCACGGATGATCAGTGGCGACAGACTCAGGAACCAGAAGGGGATCAGGCCGCCCAGTCCTGTTGCCAGCGCAGCACCTGGAATTCTGTTTTTATGGGATTCGGTTATTGGCATCGGGTTGACTCCAGTGCTGCCTGGTAACAGCCTGTTTTGGTCATCGTCGGTTTAACGATTGTTTAAGCGAGATGATATGACATCCACCACTTTATCAGGTGCTGCGCACACGCAGAAGGTGCGCGAGTGTCGTGCCATGGCACTCAAGGCCCTTGCTCAGCCCGACATCGCGTTCAAATGCGATCTGGTAGGGCAGATAGACGACACTTGCCCGATTGATCCGCAGGCGCTCTATTTGCCGGACCAGGCATTGCCGGGGCGTCCCGAGCGTCCCGTGCTGGTCAGTCCTGCCGAGTTAAAGATTCGTCGTGTCCAGTCGATCGAGGGCAGGGCGGTATTGCTGCACGCAATCGCCCACATCGAGTTCAATGCCATCAATCTGGCGCTGGACATCATCTGGCGATTTCCTGGCATGCCGGAGCAGTTTTACCGTGACTGGATTCAGGTCGCCCGGGAGGAAACATCACATTTCCAGATGCTGCGCGAGCATTTGCAGTCACTGGGCTACGATTATGGTGATTTTCCTGCGCACGATGGGCTCTGGGACATGGCACTTAGAACCACCGATGATCTGCTGGGGCGTCTTGCAATGGTTCCGCGCACCTTGGAGGCACGAGGACTCGATGCTTCGCCACCGATTCGCGACAAGCTGATTCAGGCCGGCGATGCAAGGGCGGGTGAGATTCTGTCAGTGATTTTGCGAGAAGAGATCGGCCATGTCGCGATCGGTAATAACTGGTATCACTGGCTATGTGAACAACGAGGGCTCAATCGTCAGGATGTCGATCTTGAGATGCATCAAAAATATTCGGCTCCCAGATTCAGGGGGCCGTTCAATCTGGATGCTCGCCGCGCAGCCGGATTCGATGAAACCGAGCTGGCGCGGCTGATGGATCCGAAAGCCTGATCAGGCTGTTGTGGTGCTCGTCGAGGCGATCTCAGGCACGTTGTTCGCTGTGACATAGCGGTTGACGGCACTGAGAACGGCTTTGAATGATGCCGTCACAATATCCACATCCACCCCGACCCCAAAGCCAGGCTGCGAATCACCGATCTTGACTTCGACATAGCAGGCAGCGCGTGTCTCGGTTCCTGTGCCAATGGCGTGCTCGTGGTAGTCCACGATTCTGACCGGAAGGCTCAGGCTGTTGACGAAAGCCGAGATGGCACCGTCACCATGCCCGGTCAGGATCTGTCGGTCGCCACCCACATCAAATTCCGCTTCGATCGTGAAGTGTTGACCCTCTGCAGCAGATGGATCCCCGGCGATCCGGTGCCTGATCAGCGTCCAGGGGGTGCGCTGCTCCAGATATTCCTTGGAGAAGATGGTGTAAACGTCACCTGAAGTGACCTCGCTGCCGGTCTCGTCTGTCACGCGCTGAATGGCGCGGCTGAACTCGATCTGCAGGCGTCTGGGCAAGACCAGACCGTGCTCCTGTTCGAGAAGATAGGAGACACCGCCTTTTCCAGACTGGCTGTTGACGCGGATAACCGCGTCATAGGTGCGTCCGAGATCGGCGGGGTCAATCGGCAAATAAGGGACTTCCCACACGGCATCAGGTTTCTGTTGCGCAAAACCCTTCTTGATAGCGTCTTGGTGCGATCCTGAGAATGCCGTGAAAACCAGGTCACCCACGTAAGGATGGCGGGGGTGTACGGGCAACTGATTGCAGTACTCGACACAGCGACGAACCTCGTCGATGTCAGAGAAATCGAGGCCAGGATGAATGCCCTGGGTGTACAGGTTCAATGCCAGTGTCACGATGTCCACGTTGCCGGTGCGCTCACCGCTGCCAAACAAGCATCCTTCGACTCGGTCTGCTCCGGCCATCACACCCAGCTCTGCGGCTGCGACGGCAGTGCCACGGTCGTTATGGGGGTGAACGCTGATGACGATGCAGTCGCGCTTGTTCAGGCGTTTGTGCATGTACTCGACCTGGTCGGCATACATGTTGGGCGTGGTCGCTTCGATGGTTGCCGGGAGGTTGTAGACAATTTTCTTCTGCGGTGTGGGTTTCCATACTTCAGTCACCGCGTTACAGACCTCGAGCGCAAAATCCGGCTCGGTGGTACTGAACACTTCCGGGGAATATTCGTAAGACCAGTCGGTTTGCGGATACTTGGCCATACATTCCATCACACAACGAGTGCCATCGATTGCAACTTGCTTGACTTCTTCACGAGACATGTTGAAGACGATCTTGCGAAATGCCGGCGCACAGGCGTTGTAGAGGTGGATCATGGCTTTTTTGGCACCGGCCGCTGCCTCGACCGTACGCTCGATCAGTTCGGGACGTGCCTGCGTCAGGGCGATGATGGTGACATCATCAGGGATGCGGTTTTCCTCGACGAGCTTGCGCACGAAGTCATAGTCCGTCTGGGAAGCCGATGGAAAACCGACTTCGATTTCTTTGAAACCGATCTTGATGAGCATTTCAAAGAAGCGCAACTTGCGCTCTACGCTCATCGGCTCGATCAAGGACTGGTTACCGTCACGAAGATCCGTGCTCATCCAGATCGGTGGATGGGTGATGCGCTTGGAGGGCCACGTACGCTCAGCAAAATCTTGCTCGAACGGTTTGAACGGAATGTACTTTCTGGATGGATCAGCGAGCATTTTGTCCTCTTTTGCCCCTGTTTCGCGGGGCCAACGTGCAATTAGGAAATGATTCTGGTGCGGGTGCGTGAAGCATGCAGATGCGTTGCATCACCGCAAGGTGTGGCATGTGTGGGCTGCCGGACTGCCACGAGGCACTAGGCCCGGCAACCGATCGCTAGTAGCAGGGATAGGGATTGGGTCGTCTGATGCTGTGAGGACATGAACCACAATGCGCTGCGCGAGCGCAATTGACGAGGCAAACCCGACAGCGTGGCTGCCTGCTGCAATGTCGTCAAATGGGTCTTTTTTGTACTCATATGACAAGATAAACATATTCAGCGTTAAAAATCAAGCCTGTCGACCGGTGATCGGGCCCGGGTTGTGACAGTATTACGAGTTCGCTGATGCCCAGAGCCGTTGTGTCCTCGCTGAAAATCGTGACTATGTGTCAAACGCAAGGGGTCTGTCGCAAAGGCATCACGGTCGACCCTGACGTGTCGTGACTTCACAACACGGGTTCGACTTTGTCCTTGCCAGCCTCTGCACTCACCCCGGGCTCTGCTCTCACACCACGCAGATTGAATCCTTCCTTTGCGCCACCTTGCTCGAGTGCCTGCAGTTGCGATTGCACCATGGCCAGCTTGCGCACACGACCAGACTGAATCTCCTGTCGGGTGACGATCAGATCGCCGACGGTCACGGGGTCTGCCGTGGCGTCCCAGACCCACTTCAGCACCTGAATACCTTCAGATGACATCAAGGTAGCGAGTTTCTGAATATCGGCAACGGGTACGAGAGCGGTACGCGAGCGCTTGGCACTACGCAAAAACCATGCTCTTGCAACGGAAAGTACAATCAGGCTCAAAATGGCAATCACGCCCCACCAAAGGTAAGGATTGATTTGAGTCAGCAATCTGACAACTTCTTGACCCAAAGCCTCTAGACCGTCATATCGGATCAACGAGCCTGCACGAAGAATTTGCTGGCATACCCAGAACCAGATGATGGCAACTGCGGCAAGTACGCCTGTTCGCAAGAGCCAGCCAGGTAGCTGGCGTCTTCTGAGGGTCTCATTCAGGGCTCGGAGATCGTCCCTGGAAGTGGTTGATCGTGTTGTATTTAGCATTGGATTATTGTACCCATGAGTCGCCAGTCACTCGAGCTTCGAATGGGCCAGCACCTAGCGCTGACCCCCGCTCTACAGCAGTCTATACGATTGCTGCAGCTATCGACGCTTGACCTTGAGTCGGAGATTGCACGCGCGCTTGATGAGAACCCCATGCTGGAGCTGCCCGAGTCTTCAGAGGATCCGTCTCAGGCTTCTGATGTTCCGGTACAACAGGTCGAGTCTGCCGATGAGCCGCAGCAGTTGTTTGACCGGCTGTCATCGGGTAGCCGTCACGATCGCGACGACGAGCAGTTTGAGCGACCAGAGTCCGCTGCACATACGACCTTGCGAGAGCATCTGATGCAGCAGTTGGGCACCACCCACGTGAGTGCACGTGATGCCGCGCTGGTCGCTTTGCTCATTGATGACATCAATGACGATGGGTTGATGGAATCCACTCTGGAGGAGGTGCTGGCTATGCTGGCGCCTGATCTGGATGTCGAGATTGAGGAGCTCAGTGCCGCCTTGTGCCTGCTCCAGTCATTTGATCCGCCAGGTGTTGGCGCACGTAGCTTGTCGGAGTGCTTGTCGCTTCAATTGCGCAACCCGGATCTGACCGTGCTGTCTGCGCTTGCTGATCAGGATGTTCTGGCGCTGGCTCGCGAGGTGTGTCAAAACCACCTGGGCGTGTTTGCCACTGGAAACCTTGCAAAACTGCGAGAACAACTGGGCTGTTCGCTCGAGCAGTTGCAACTGGCCTGCGTCACCATTCGCAAACTCAACCCACGCCCGGGTGGCCACTGGTCACGTCCAGCGGCAGATTATGCAGTGCCCGATGTCATCGCGCATCGAACCCGCAGCGGCTGGAAGATG
This sequence comes from uncultured Orrella sp., assembly GCA_964491995.1. Classification (GTDB taxonomy): domain Bacteria; phylum Pseudomonadota; class Gammaproteobacteria; order Burkholderiales; family Burkholderiaceae_B; genus Algicoccus. The sequence continues at coordinate 24,320 of CAZBIN010000002.1, read as the reverse complement.
AGGCTTAACGAGTCGATCATGCCAAAACTGCGTGTCAACGAGCTGTATGCCCAGGCGTTGGGAAGTGCACGCAGCAGCGAGCACACAGCTTTACACGGGCAGCTACAGGAGGCACGCTGGCTGATACGCAATGTGGCGCAACGGTTTGACACGATTTTACGGGTATCGCAGGCGATTGCAGATCACCAGCAGGCTTTTTTTGAGCAGGGCTGGGGCGCAGTGAGACCTTTGACGTTGCGAGAGATCTCGGGCGAGCTGGGTCTGCACGAGTCTACGGTATCCAGAGCCACCACCCAGAAGTTCATGCTGACACCATTTGGCACGGTCGAGCTGAAACGGTTTTTTGGTGCAGGGCTCGAGACCGATGGGGGCGAGGCGACGTCTTCGACAGCTGTCCAGATCAAGATTCGCGATTACATTCAGAACGAGGATCGGGCCAAACCACTCTCTGACGCGCAACTGGCCAAATTGCTCGATGAGCAGGGCATCAACATTGCGCGCCGGACCATCGCCAAATATCGTGAGCAAATGCGAATCCCGACGGCTTCTCTGCGCAAATCACAAGCGGCCATGTGAGTCAGGCGTGGTCGGGTTCAGCGGCAGTCATCATCAGACTTTCCCGCTCTGTCCCGATCATGCCCCGGAATTGGGCATTTGCTGTCTTGAGGGGCAGTGGCGGTGTTTGCCCCACGCGTTGTTGGGTGCGCAGTATTGTTGTTGCGCCCGATCGATGCAACCTGGGCGACTGAAGAAGTTGACGGCGCCACAAGCACGAATAGCGTCGTCGAGCGCCTTTTCCCAGTTCGCCGACGTTGCGTTGTTTGTCCCTGAGCTGGCAAGTGCCCCAATCGGATCGGATGCACCGCCTTGAGAGCCACCCTGGGTGACGTCAACCGTCGAGATTTCCGCACCCCCCTGCTCCAGCCCTGCACCGGCCTGGTTCAGAACGTCGGATATGGTGTAGCTCTGATTGCCGATCGCCAGTGTCACCATCGGATCAAGGTTGGAATCAAACAGCGAAACCGCCTGAATTTCCCACATTGGCTGAATGATGGCTTGAGGAATCCCCATGGTGCCATCGGGCAAAGGCTGCGGAGCAATCCCGACCAGCGGGCGACCCGATGCGTCGAGCACCGTTTCGGATGTGGTTTGCAGGTTTGTTCGGGACCCTTCTTCTGCCATGGGCGCTTCGCTGACCAGCCAATTGCCCAGCATAGCGCCAGCCACAGAGGCTCCCGCCATGCATAAAACAATCAAAAAGGTCAAAAATCGCCAGGACATGTCAACGCATCAAAATATTAAATCGCGGTTTAGCGTATCCAGATAGAGGATACGCTAAACGACCTAACCAGCTTGGTCAAATACCTTACCACCGTGTTCGCGCATGGTGTGAAACTGAATCTTCGGGTGACGCTCTTGTGCGACTCGCAGTTGTGCCACCGAGGTCGCCAGAAACGCGGGCGCGTCGACGACATCGTAGGCGATATTTGCAACGTTCGCATCGAGGAACTTACGTAGCTCCCTGGAATCTTCTGAGCTGACCCAGCGTGCGAGGTTGTAGCGCGAGGGCATCATCCTTGCATCGACACCGTATTCCGTTTTGAGTCGATGTGCCACGACTTCAAACTGAAGCACACCCACAGCGCCCAGTAACAGAGCGCCTCCTGCTGCGACAGGACGGAATACCTGAATCGCCCCCTCTTCGCCGAGTTGCGCCAGACCGGTGCGAAGCTGTTTGGTCCTTAGAGGGTCTTTTACCTCGACCGCTTGAAACAGTTCCGGTGCAAAGAAAGGCAGCCCGGTAAAGTGCAGGGTTTCGCCCTCGGTCAGAACATCTCCGAGGTGCAGGATTCCGTGATTTGGAATGCCGATAATGTCACCCGCCACGGCATCTTCAACCAGTTCACGGCGTTGCGAAAGAAATGAAACGACGTTGTTGGGACGAATGTCTTTGCCTGTGCGACTGATGCGCAGTTTTAGGCCCCGGTTAAAACGTCCGGAACTGACTCGGACAAACGCGACCCGATCCCGGTGCGCAGGGTCCATGTTGGCCTGCACCTTAAAAACCACGCCCGTGAATTTTGGTTCATCGGGCTCGATCATGCGTTCGAGCGCGGCTCTGGGTCCAGGTGCGGGGGCGAGTTCAACCAGAGTGTCAAGCACCTCCTGCACCCCGAAATTGTTGATCGCAGAACCGAACAGCACCGGCGTTTGCTTGCCTTCCAGGAACGCCTGGCGGTCAAGCTCGGGTGAGGCTGCCCGGATTAGTTCAATTTCGCTGTGAGCCTGGGGCCAGGCATCGGCAAACCGGCTGCCAATCTCAGGGTTGTCCAGACCTTCAATGAATTCTTGCTGTGTTTCGTCAAACCGTTCCTGACCGGCCTTGAACAGGCGCATCCGGTCGTGTCTGACGTCAAACACACCCGCAAAGGCGCGACCCATGCCAACCGGCCATGTCAAAGGCACGGCGTCCATATGCAGATGGGATTCGACCTCGGCGATCAGGTCCAGTGGCTCTTTGACCTCACGGTCCATTTTGTTGATGAAGGTGATGATGGGTGTGTTGCGAGCCCGACAGACTTCCAGCAGTCGCAAGGTCTGAGGCTCAACACCATTGGCAGCATCAATCACCATCAGGGCTGCGTCCACGGCAGTCAACACGCGATAGGTGTCTTCCGAGAAGTCCTGGTGTCCGGGGGTATCGAGCAGATTGATCACACAATCTTTATATTCAATCTGCATCACGGAGGAAGCCACAGAAATGCCACGCTGCTTTTCGATTTCCATCCAGTCTGATGCCGCGTGCCTTGATGCCTTGCGAGCTTTTACGCTGCCGGCAATCTGGATAGCACCTGCAAACAAGAGAACCTTTTCCGTCAGGGTCGTCTTGCCCGCGTCGGGGTGAGAAATGATGGCAAACGTCCTTCTGCGCCTGACTTCATCCAAGATTTGGCCGTTCGACATGACTTAACATCCCTGGATATGTGCACAACAATATAAGCGGCTCTCGACTTGCTCCTGACGCTCCGCACATTAACTCTGGACGGGTTCAGGGCCTGACAGCGCACCTCAAAACTTGCGGATATTAACACAGGGTCTGCACTGGCTATTCAAATGAATTTCATTTAAATGCTTTCAAGAGCATTTTTATCGATTTAAAATGCTCTTAAGAGCATTTATTCTGATATCTAAGATATGCTCGCCCACACACAGAGTGCAACTCTCACGCAATGGTGAATCTATGACGGCCCGTAACAAGCTGCTGGCAGCACCGCCCTATCCCGTCGAGCAGGCGCTCACGCGACTGGGTGCCAATCTTCGCACCGCACGGGTTCGGCGCAACCTCACAATTGAGGACATGGCCCGCAAGATCGGCACCGGGGTTCGTGCGGTTGGCGATGCTGAACGTGGCAAGCCCTCGACAGGGATGGCTGTCTACGCTGCGATGTTGTGGGCACTCGATCTCCTGGATCACATGGACGAGGTTGCCGCGCCGCAGAAAGACGAGCAAGGCAAGACCCTTGCCTTGTCCCGGGAGCGAGTCCGCGCCCGCGCGCGGCCAGGCCGAAGCATGGATGACGATCTCTAGGCGCTGGTGTGAAACAACAGAAGGGATTTAACGAGTCTGGTTTTCAGACGCTGCGGTGATAGGGATGAAGCTGCCAGAGAACCCTGACCGCTTTCCTTTAGAGTCAGGCGAGAGGGGTAGAGCCATGGAAAAATTGACGATTCAGATGGGTGTGCTGATGTGTTGGAGCATCGCAGATTGATCTTAATCAATGATTGTTTTGATGAAAGCCTATCGGGTTCGGTCTGGCTGGCTTTTTACGCGTACTCTCCACGCTCGGGTGGGTTCGACCAAATGTTTGGTCAAAAAATTCCTGTGATCGATTGAAGCCTCGGAGTAAATTCAGGGGCAGCGTTGTTAACGTCGTGATCCGTCTCTTGGATAAGGCAGTATTTGTGATTCATTCATCGTACCGGTTGGAAAGCAGGTCGGCGCTGAACTGGTTGGTCGTTCTGGGTCTCATGCTGCTCGCGGCGGTGGTTCTGCCAATGCCAGAGTTGAGTCGAGGTCTCGCGTCTTACCTGCCACTTCATACCGTGCTGGAGGTGCTCTCGCTGGCCGTGGCCGGGATGATTTTTGCGGTCGTCTGGAGCACCCAGACCTACTCCTCTGCCGGAAGGTTGATGCTCATCGGCGTATTCGCGCTGGGGGTCTCATTGTTTGACCTTTTGCATGCCTTGTCTTACAAGGGGATGCCCCCGTTAGTCACCCCTAGTGATCCTGAAAAGGCGATCAATTTCTGGCTGGCAGCTCGCCTGCTGATGGCGATCGGACTGTTGCTCTGTGCCTGGATTCCTCATCGTGCTGATGAATGGCTAAACCGTCAGTCACGATACCTGTGGCTCGGACTGATTCTGCTTGTGGTTGGGCTTTTGACGGTCTGGTTCCTGTATTTTCCAGACACAGTACCGAGGACCTTTATCGAGGACCAAGGTCTGACAGGGTTCAAGATTGGTTTCGAATATGTCCTGATCGCCCTGTATCTTCTGGCTGGCGTCGGGTTTTACAGACACGCCGTGCATCAGTGTGAGCTCAGTGCTGCCAATCTGGCTGCGGCAAGTGTTGTATTTGCGATGGGCGAATATTTTCTTTCACTCTACGGTAATGTGACCGATGTTTACAACTTGCTGGGTCACACTTACAAGATCATTGGTTTTGGCTTTTTATACCGGGGTTTGTTCCTGCGGGTTGTGCAGCAGCCATTTCAGGCGCTCAAACAGGCCCAGACCAGCCTGCAACTGACCATTGCCACACTGCCCGACAAGCTGATTGAAGTCAGTCGCGATGGGACTATTCTGAAGATATTCTCGGATTACGACCGTGACAAGGCTGATGTCGGCTTGTTTCGTGAGGGTGCCAATGTTCGTGATATCTTGCCCGGCCCCATGGCTGAGCGCTGTTTACAGGCCATTGGGCTGGCAGAGTCCACCGGCAGCACCCGCAACGTCGGTATTGAGATCGCGGGTGATGAGCAAAACCTTTACTTTGATCTTTCGATGTCGCGCAAGCCGCAACCGGACGGGGTCGACACGACGTTTTTGGTACTTGCACGGGAGACGACTGAACAGGTTCTTCAGCAACAACGCCTGAAGGTTGAGGCCAGGGTTAACGCCTTGCTGTTGCAGCTGGAAGAAAGTCCACTGACCAAAGACGAGTCCAAGTATCTCGAGATGGCAAGCGATGGCACCCAGTCGATTTCAGACAGCGGCTTTGCTTTTATCCATCTGACACCCTCCGCTTCGAACGAAGTGGTACTTGCCAGATCGTCTGGCTCATCTCAAGGCTTCGAGTACTTTCGGGAGATCTGGGAACCCGCGATCGACGGACAGCAGGTCTTGGTGGTGAATGATCCGAAGCAAGTCCAAGCGACCATCAGTCCGACCCATGGACAGGTGTTGCTGCGGTTTGTTTCAGTGCCCGTGATGGAAGCCGGGCGCGTTTGCCTGGTGTTGAGTGTGGGCAACCGGGGGCGTAGCTACGCTGGGACTGATGTGGATGTGCTGCAACGACTGGCGGATGCTTTCTGGCGTGGCGTCAAGCTGCGTCGCCAGGAGGCAGTCATCACTCGTCTGTCAACGGCACTCGGTCAAAGTCCCTATCCTGTCCTTATTACCGATACACGGTCACGGATCGAGTATGTGAACGAAGCGTTTACCCGGGTAAGCGGTTTCGAATTGCATGAAGTCATTGGCAAGACACCACATATTCTGAAGTCAGGGCAGACGTCCGCGCAGACCTATCAAGACATGTGGAGCAAGATCCGCATCGGACAGACCTGGCAGGGTGAGCTGATTAACAAGCGTAAGGACGGTTCAATCTATACAGAAAAGGCCATGATCTATCCGGTTCGTAACAGTGCCGGCGAAGTCACCAATTACGTTGCCCACAAAGAAGACATCACCCTGCAGAGGGAAACCGAGCAGCGGATTCATCAGTTGTCCAATTACGACCAGATGACAGGTCTGGCCAATCGGGAGGTGCTTGAGGAGCGGCTTAAACATTTCATCAGACGCTCCAAAGAAGCGGAGTTGCCAGTGACCGTACTGTGGCTCGATCTGGACAACTTCAAGGCGATCAATGATTCGCTCGGTCATGATGCAGGCAATCTCCTCCTGATCAAAATCTCGAATCGTCTGCGTCAGGAACTTGGAGAGCAGGTCACTTTGTCGCGCGTTTCGGGTGATGGCTTTGTCGCGCTCTTGCCCCACACGGACCAGCAAACCGCAGCGCTGCTGGCCCGCCACTTGCTGGACGTGATTCAAAGACCTTTGCGGCTCAACGAAAGGCAACTGGCAGTTAGTGGATCAATCGGTATGTCCATTTATCCAGGGGATAGTGACTCGGTGACGGGCTTGATGATGAACGCCGAGACGGCCATGTACCGGGTCAAGATGGAAGGACGCAACGGGCTGCGGTTTTTCTCGCATGATATGCAACAGCATTCGCTGCGCGCGCTCGAGATTGCGAGTGCGCTTAAACAGGCTGATATGGACAAAGAGTTTCATATGGTCTACCAACCGCAATTGTCTTTGCATGACAGCTCTTTTATTGGTGCCGAGGCGCTGCTTCGCTGGTCTCATCCTGTCTGGGGCAATGTACCACCGGGCGAATTCATCCCGATTGCCGAACAGAGTGGGCGAATTCTTGAGATTGGCAGCTGGGTGCTCAAACACGTCACACAGCAAATGAGAGCGTGGCGCCAGGCCGGGCTGGGTCATTTCAGTGTCGCCGTAAATCTGTCGGCGCTTCAGTTTGTTCAGCCTGATCTGGTCAAGAATGTGATCGAGATCGTTGCCAAGGCAGGCATTCCCTCGAGCTGTATCGAGGTCGAGCTCACGGAGTCGGTTGCGCTGAATAACCCGCTTGCGGCGGGTCAGGCGATCAGTGCCTTGCGCAATGCCGGCTTTCTGGTCTCTATCGATGATTTCGGCACAGGCTATTCATCAATGAGTTATCTGAAACGGTTTGCGGTCGACAAGCTCAAGATTGACCAGTCGTTCATCCGCGATCTGGAGCGTGATGACGATGACCAGGCTATTGTGATGGCGATCGTCCAGATGGCGCACAGTCTGGGTATGAAAACCATTGCAGAAGGCGTTGAAACCGAAGGGCAGCTGGCGATTCTGAAACAAAAGAACTGCGATGAAATCCAGGGGTATTACTACAGCCGACCGCTCCTGGAAAACGATTTTGAAGCGTTTGTCAGAAGCCATCACCGAAACAAGGATGAGTCGCAGCATGAGTAAGCGCGTCAACCACACAACGGCAGCTTGATGCGAAGCAATTCTGCCAATGACAGTCCTGAAGGCAATCAGGCTGAGCAGCACAGTCTGACGCAGAATCAGATTCCCGTGGTGTTGACCGATCCGGCTGACATGCCATGGCCTGTCAAAACGCCCTTCAGAATGCTGCCCGGGATGCGCCGGCTCGAGTCGGCGCTCTTTACCAGACTGCCGCACGATGATGCCTACAGAGCGGCCAAGCAGACTATGCTTGGGGCTGGCTATGGAAAGGTGGGTGAGCCCGATGCCTCAGTGCTGGAGATTCTGGCCAGTCGGTATCGTGATGAGACGGGGGTTGTGTCTGCCACCAGCTTTAACGAGTTGGTCAGCAGTTTGCCTGAAGACTTTGTGATTCTTCATGACGAGGTTGATGACACGCCAGACAAAGATCGGCGGTTTCGGGCGCGATGTCTGTCGGTGTGCTTTGCCTCGAACTGGGAGCCATCACACAAGCTGGGTCTGGACTTTGAGCAGATCCACGCGCCCGTTGCGGACAACCAGACCCTGATCGCTGCTCGCAGGGCCATTGAGGCGATGGCGTTTCGCCAGGCCTGCGTGCGCAGATTTGTATGGTTGCTCAGTCCGAGTGCACAGTTGCCGCAGTTTCCCCATCTGCGCGCTCAGGCGTGGGGGACGTTGCTGCAGCGCATGGAACCCTCTGACCCCCGACTTCTCGAACAAGTGATGTTTCGACTCGAGTGCCAGACGACGTTGCCTATGCCTGAGATACAGCGTGCGGTGTTTCTGATTCGTGTGCTGGTGTGTCCATTAAGTGAAGTTCTGGCACTTGATCCTGGCCGTCCTCGGGAGTTGGCCGAGGCTTTGCAAAGCATGAGCCAAGCTGTGCTCGCCTACCGAGGCCTGACCGAGGTACGCGAGCGTTTGCTTGACTTGCTGCGTGTCTGATTCGCGTAACACGCCTGGTCTGGCTGAGAGACTAACTACGTTCTGAACTCGTCTGGCTTTTTAACCGGAAGCCTCACGCATGCTTCGAAGCCAGAATCCTTTCCGGTTGCTGGAGACTTCAGTTCGAGCGGCGCACCAATACGTCGGGCAATCGCATCGACAATGGCAAGACCAAGGCCGCTTCCCTGGGCACTTGCTTGTCCACGTTCGAATCGGTGCGTCAGTTGTTGCAGGGCATCGTGGGGTACGACAGCGCCGTCATTGGACACGGTCAGCACGCCATCGCCAGTGATCGAGACATCAACCGGCCCTTTCTGCGCTCCATGACGCAGCGCATTGTCGAGAAGATTTCTGTAAATGATCGCGAACACGTCAGGATCAAGGTCTGACATCAGTGGCGTTGCAGGCATCGTCAGATGAATTCTTTGTCCACCGGGCATCCGCGATAAATCTTCTGTCAGGATATCTACGACCGGTCGCAGGTCCGAGACCTGGTCCAGACGCAGGCGTGCGCCCTCAGCACGGGCCAGTTGCATCAATCGCTCGGACAGTCTCGTCAGGCGCTTGAGGGTGGCTTCAATGTCGGACGCGCGCGCCTGGGTGGCAAGCTCCATGGATTCGACTTGCAAACGTTGCACCTGGGCGATGGCGCCCGCAAGCGGGGTTCGCAATTCGTGCGCGGCATTGGCCGTGAAGTTGCGTTCGGCTTCGAAGGCTTCAGCGAGTCGTATCAGCAGGCCGTTGAGCGTGTCGGCCACAGGCGCCACTTCGGCGGGCAGGCCCGCTGAGGGCACCAGCGCCAGATCACGCGCCCCGCGGGTTGCCAGAACTTTGCGGAAACGCCGCAATGGAGCCAGGCTGGTGCGCACCGTGAGCACGATGGCCAATAGCGCCACCGGCAGCAGGATGAGTAATGGCAGACCCAGGCCCAGTTGAATCTCGAGCGCCACTGCATCGCGATATGCCAGGGGTTCGGCTATGGTGATCCGCACAGAGTCTTGCAAAGCGGCTTCGTTGTAAAACCGGTGGGTGGACGATTGATCGAAACCGATGCCGTTCCAGGCGGGAAACACGGCCGGGTCAGCGCTGTGCGACTGGAGCAGGATTTGTCCTTGCGCATCGCGCACGACGTACGAGAGGAATTCATCGTGGTCTCGAACCTCGGACAGTCGCTGTGTGGCGCCCTCGCCATCGACTTCGCGCGCGAGAATGTCAGCCACTGCGAGTGGCAGAATCCGCTGCGCCGTTTCTTGCAGAGCCGAGTCGTAGATTTCCTCCATGGCATGACGGGCCATGACGGCAGTCAACGCAGCGGCAATGATCCAGATCACGCCCAGCACAATCCCCAACGACAGCCCGAGTCGCCGTTCGAGGCTGGGCGGTCTGATCATGCCGACCCCAGACGATAACCAAGGCCGCGTTCGGTCTCGATGATTCCTGCACCGAGTTTCTTGCGCAGACGGCTGATGTGGACTTCGATTGTGTTGCTCTCGACCTCGGCATCAAAGGCATAGAGCTTGTCTTCAAGCTGCGCTTTGGACAGTAACTGGTCGGGATGAGTGATGAATGCCTCGAACAACGCCCACTCGCGTGCGGTGAGGATCACGCGGTGCCCGTTGAGATGAATGCTGCGCGCAGCAAGGTCGATCTGGACCGCTCCGTGCGTGATGATGGGGTTGGGGCTGCCACTGTAACGGCGTGCCACTGATCCAATCCGCGCCGAAAGCTCGGTCAGATCGAAGGGCTTGACCAGATAGTCATCAGCGCCTGCATTGAGTCCCTCGACCCGGTCAGAGACCTGATCAAGCGCGGTCAGGATGATGACAGGTGTGGCATCACCGCGGGTTCGCAAATTGCGCAAGAACGGTATCCCTCTGCCATCCGGAAGCATGAGGTCCAGAAGCACGAGGTCGTATGTGACCCCGGCGATTGCGCTGCTAGCTGCATCAAGCCGCTGCACCCAGTCTACGGAATGACCATCACTTGTCATCTGGTCGCGCACGGCGCCACCCAGAACTGCGTCATCTTCAATCAGCAGGATACGCATGGATTTTTCTTCGGCAGAGAGTTCTTGCATTCAAGAGACTGACGGGAAGCTGAAGCTGTTTTTGTGGGAAGTTCAGGTTGCCATCACGTTGGTCGTTCATCATAAAGCATCAAACACAAAGGAGTCCCGCAATGAAACCAATCTTGCCCGTCGTTCTGATGATTTCCCTGGCCGGTTCAGGCGCTGCGCTGGCGAGTGATGATTGCCGTCGTCCAATGGCCGAATGGCAGTCTCGCGATGCTGTGATGTCCCATGTCACTGAAATGGGCATCACGACCGATCGCCTGCGCATTGACGATGGTTGCTATGAGATCCGTGGCAAAGATGCCGATGGCAATCGCGTTGATTTGAAGATGGATCCGGCAACCTTGGTGCCCCTGGAGCTTGAAGTCCGGTTTCGCCCGGGCGCTGACGCGTCGCGTTATCTGCGAGGCGCACGCACCGAGGCAGGCGCACCTTCCGGCACCACTTCAGGGACCGCACCAGGCGCCACTCGGGCAACCATCAAGTAAGGAGCCGGCTCGATGCAACTGACCGGCCCGATACTGACTGCGCTGGCTGTTCTCTATGCTGCAGTACTCAGCGTGCAGACTTACGCACCATATGGTGCGCAAGTCACGCTGGGCATGGCTTTGGGTGCAACATCGATCGCGGCCATGAGTCTGGCGCTTATCCTGTCGGCACGGCCCCGCTTCATCGAGTCGTTCTTCGGGGGGCTCGACCGGATGTACGGCGTTCACAAGTGGCTGGGAATTGCAGCACTGGCTTTGATGATCGGGCACAACACGGTCGAGCCCGAGCTTGAGGGCGTTGTGCGTGAGACCTGGCTTGGCGAGTTTGCCTCGGATCTTGGGGAGATTGCGCTCAATGGTTTCATCGGTCTGATTCTTCTTAGCTGGATCAAGCGGATTCCATTCACCAGACTCGAGCTGCCATGGCCGATCTGGCGCTTTACGCATCGGTTCACCGGACTTTTGTTTGCGCTGGTCGCGTTTCACCAGTACGCCGTCGACAAACCTGCGGGTATCAATGACGCGCTGAGTCCATATCTGGATGCGCTTTGTCTGGCCGGGTTGGCGGCGTGGCTGTTTACGCAGTTTGCCGCGCCATGGCTGCGTGCTCGCAATTTTGTGATTGAAGCCATTGATAGACATGGTGCGGTCACCGAAATGACGCTTCGCCCCGATGGTCGGGCCATGGCATTCAAGCCAGGTCAGTTTGCCTTCGTTTCCATCCCTGGCGAAGCGATTTCTCAGCCTCACCCTTTCACCATCGCAAGTGCCCCCGTTGCAACTGGTCGGCTGCAGTTTGGCGTAAAGACCCTGGGGGACTGGACAAGGTGTCTGCCGGCACGTCTGGTTGCCGGCCAGAGCGTTCGTGTCGAGGGACCTTATGGAAGGTTTGTATTTCGTAAAAGGGTGCAGCGCCAGATCTGGCTGGCGGGCGGGATTGGCATCACACCCTTTCTGGCATGGGCGCAGGCGTTGACCGATGCTGACCAGCAGGAGATTGTGCTCATCTGGGTCGTGTCGAATCGCAGTGAGGCCTTTGCTGCACAACGGCTTGCCACCATCGCTGCAGGTCACCCGAGGTTGCAGGTGCACGTTGTAGTGACGGACCTGGAGGGTCGCCTGACTGCGCAGCGTCTGGTCAGTCTGGTGACGTTTGCTGTGCGGGATGCGGAGTTGTTTTACTGCGGTCCGCAGGGTTTGACGCACACAATCCTGTCGGGGCTCGAGGCGATGGGTCAAAAGCCACGGCGTACGCACAGCGAAGCGTTTGAGTTGCGTTGACTTATGTTGAGTTACGTTGCGTTAACAGCTCTGGCAGGTGCTGTGTGCCGAATCACAGGTCAGAGGCAGTACTCGCTAGAGTATGAAAAAAATACAGTGCGAAGATAAAGTTTAAAGAAACCCAATCACCCATATCACAACATCAGAAAGAGGAATTCGATCATGAACAAAACGCTCGGTTGTCTGGTTGTCAGCGCAGCGCTCGCGCTGCCAGGTCTGGCCATGGCACGGCCCGTGACTTTGAACACTACCCTCAAAAGCTACGGGGGTGATGGTGCCTATCTTGCCCTGTACCTGACAGATGCTTCAGGAGCCTACGTACGCACGCTGTGGCTGGCGGGCGAGAAGTCGAAGTACTACAAGCATCTGACCGACTGGTATCGGGCAACCAGTGGCAATCCTTCGCAGATCAACGGCATCACGGGTGCAAGTGTCGGTGCCGGCAAGACACTCACCGTCACGGTTGATCTGGCCGATGCACTGCTTGATGCGGGCTACAAGATCAATATAGATGCCGCCGCTGAGGACATGCGAGACAGCCCCCGGGAGATATCGGTGCCGTTGACCAAAGACGGCGCTGGCAAACAGGTCGCCGGAAAACGTTATGTTGCCGGTTTTACTTTCGATTTCTGATCCGGATTTGAGAAAACTTCATGATGCGTATCCTGCACCGTTGGCCAGGTCTTGTGCTGTCTGCCTTGCTATTCGTGACAGCGCTGAGCGGATCCGCTTTGGCGCTGTTTCCCGCCATGGAGGCGTTTCAGTCACCTCAGGCCAATGCTGAGCTGAGCGTGGCCACTCTGGCCGCGCGGGTGCAACAGACCCATCCTGGACTTGAACAGATCAAGCGTGCGCCTTCCGGTCAGATCACTGCCTGGTGGTTTCACGGTGACGAGCCGGGATCGGCCATTATTGATCCAGCCACCGGTCAGAACGTTGCTCCGGCAGATCCTGATCCACAGCGTCGCTGGCTCACGAACTTGCATCGATCCCTTTTCATGGGCGATGCCGGGCGGCTGGCAGCTGCGGCTGGCGCACTGGTCATGCTGATTCTGGCATTATCCGGCGCTGTGCTGGTGGCCCGGCGCGCAGGAGGTTGGCGGCACTGGTTCGCCCGCCTGCAAGGACCTCTGGCCGGTCGGCTGCATACTGAAGTTGCGCGTGTTGCGGTGTTCGGTCTGGTGTTCTCGAGCGCAACAGCGCTATGGATGTCAGCGGAGACCTTCGAGGTTGTCGCGGTTGATCCGCCGAGCCTTGAGATGCCTGTGCAAGTCAGTGGCCGCACCGGTCTTGCGCTGCAAGAGATGCAAGCGCTTGAACTTATCCCGGTGACACAACTGCGCGAGCTGAGCCTGGCGGATCCGGCAGACGAGCAGGATGTCCTGACCATCAAGACCGATCGCGGGATGGGGTATGTCGATCAGGGCACGGGCACGCTACTGGCATGGCAAGACCCGAGTGTGGGGCAGCAAGCCTCGGAAATGATCAAGATGTTGCACACCGGGCAGGGCGCAGCGATTCTGGGCCTGGTTCTTGGCTTGATGGCACTGGGTGTACCGGTGATGGTGGTCACAGGGATTCTGGTCTGGGCAGGTGCTGTGCGCGCGCGTCCTCGTCTCAAAGGCAACAGCCCGGCTGCGCAAGCTGAGACGATCGTACTGGTGGGTTCTGAAGGTGGCAGCACCTGGGGCTTTGCAGCGACGCTGGCCAGTGCTTTGCGTGAGGCCGGACAGTCAGTGCATGTTGCGCCAATGAGTGCGTTTGCGCCGACGCGTTATCGCAAGGCACAACGGCTCCTGATTCTCGCGGCAACCTATGGCCAGGGCGATGCTCCGGCCTCGGCGAGCGGTTTTCTGAAAAAACTCGAGGGTTTGAAGCAGGTGCCTGCAACACCGATGGCAGTGTTGGGATTTGGTGACCGCAGTTTTGCGCAATTCTGTGCATACGCCTCGGCGGTGCAGCAGGTCGCTGACGCGAAAGGCTGGCCAACCTTGCTTGCGCTTAACACCATTGATCGCCAGTCATTGCAGGACTTTACGCGCTGGGGTCGCCTGCTGGGCCAGGCCATGGGGATCGAGCTTGAGCTGATTCACCAGCCAGTTCTTCCTGACGCCGAGATGCTGACCTTGCTCAAGCGTCAGGACTTCGGTGCCGCAGTGCAGGTGCCGATGGCGATCCTGCGGTTTGCAATGCCGCCAGCATCGCTGTTGCAGCGGATCACAGGGCGAGGTCTGCAGCGGTTTGAAGCCGGCGATCTGTTGGGCATCCTGCCCGAAGGATCTGTTGTCCCGCGTCTTTACTCACTGGCGAGCAGCGCACGCGATGGCTTCATCGAGATCGTGGTGCGACGCCACGAGGGGGGTGTGGCGTCCACTCAGCTGACTGCGCTCGTGCCGGGGCAGAAGGTTCGGGCCTTCTTGCGCCGCAATCCGGGTTTTCATGTGGGGAATGATCGTGCCCCTCTGATTCTGGTGGGGGCAGGCACCGGTGTGGGGCCGCTGGCTGGTTTCGTCCGTAACAATTCGTCCCAGCGCCCGGTTCACCTGTTTTTTGGTATCCGCAATCCTGAAAGCGACTTTCTGTATCGTCACGAGTTTGCGAGCTGGCAGAGCGAGGGCAAACTGACCCGTCTCTGGCTGGCAGCCTCTCGCAGCGGGCGGTCGCAATATGTGCAGGATGTCATGCGTGAGCAAGGATCGCAGATTGCGCAACTGGTTGGTCAAGGTGGCAAGATCATGGTTTGCGGCGGACGTGATATGGCCTTGGGGGTGTCGCAGGTGCTGACGGATATTTTGCAGCCCGTCGGACTCACGCCGGAAATGCTGAAAGCCCGGGGGCGCTATGTCGAAGACATCTACTGAGCTGAGCCGTCATGCACTGAGTGGCCCCACCATGGGTACGCGCTGGACGGCGCTGTTCTTTACCCGGCCCGGGTTTGACCCTGATCTGGTCCAGGCCGCGCTACAGAAGGCCGTTGATGAGGTGGATGCGCAAATGTCCACCTGGAACCCTGACAGCGACCTGATGCGCCTGAATCAGGTCCCCGCAGGTGAGACCGTTGTGGTGGCGCCGGATCTGGCCCGAGTGTTGACTGAAGGTCTGGCCATTGGCCGCGCATCCTCAGGGGCTTTTGATATCGGTATGGGCGATGCCGTGCAGGCCTGGGGCTTTGGTCCGCAACCGGCGGATGTCGAGCGCATTCGCACAGCCCTGGCTGCGCAACGTTGTCCGGCATACGAGGCGCTGGAAGTGACAGGCAATCTCGTGCGCAAGCGGGTGGCGATCACGCTGGATCTCAACGGTATTGCAAAAGGGTATGGGGTGGACCGGCTGGCTCAGACGCTGCGCGCACATGGCATTACGGCGGCGCTGGTTGGCATCGATGGTGAGATGCGCGCGTCGGGTCTGCGTCCGGATAATGAGCCCTGGACGATTGCGGTCGAGGTGCCAGATCCAGATTGTCGCGCGCCGCATTCAGTTTTGTCGCTGCATGATGCGGCAGTGGCCACTTCCGGCGACTACAGGCACTGGGTGAACGTTGGCGGGCAACGTTTGTCGCACACGATGGATCCTCGACGAGGTGCGCCAGTGCAGAGCACACTGGCCTCGGTCACCGTGATCGCGCCGACTTGTGTGCAGGCCGATGCGTGGGCCACCGCCCTGATGGTTGCCGGTCCCGAGGCGGGCGCCACCATCGTCGCACGAGAGGGCATCAGCGCCTTGTTTCTGTTGCGAAATGAGTCAGGCGTTATCTCCACCAGGGGGGTGGGCCGGTTGTTCAGTGAAGGTTCAGGCGGGGTTGCAGCCTGACGGGGATCCGGATCGGCTCTGGTGATTCTCACGAAAAAATCCTGACGGCTCACAGGGTTCAGCGTGGTGCATGATTTTCCGGTAGGCAGAGAAGGGTCAATGCAGTACTCTTTTGAGCATGTTCGAACACTCAAGAGAAATGGCGAAACCATGACTTATTCAACTTTGATTTCCGTTGCACAACTCAAGGACCTGCTGTCGTCTGCGACGAACAAGGTTCTGTTGCTGGACTGCAGTCACGATCTTTTTGATGCTCAGGCGGGCCAGCGGGCTTACGCTCAGGGTCACCTGCCAGGGGCGGCTTTTGTGTCGATGGATGATGCGATGAGCGGGGTCAAGAACGGTCAGAATGGCCGTCATCCTTTGCCGGAGCGTGCCAAGGTAGTCGAGTTGATGCGAAGTCTGGGTGCAGATAACGACACGCAGATCGTGGCTTACGACAGCAGTCAGGGTACGCATGCATCCCGCCTGTGGTGGACTTTGCGCTGGCTTGGTCATCCGGCAGTGGCTGTTCTGGACGGAGGCATTCAGGCTTGGCAGGCAGCGGGCGGGGATGTCACACAAGCCCTGCCGCAGTCTCGCGCAGCCGGTGCATTTAGTGACAGGGGTCCGAGCATGCCCTCGGTGTCGTTTGAAGATGTTCTGGAAAACGTTCAGAGTGCAAAAAAGCTGGTGGTCGATGCCAGAGCGGCAGACCGTTTCAGAGGCGAGAACGAAACGCTTGATCCCGTGGGTGGTCACATTCCAGGTGCAGTCAATCGTTTCTACCGACTGAATCTCAAGGATGATGGCACGTTCAAGGATGCCGGCTCACTGGCTAGCGAGTTTGCTGCTGCGTTTGGCTCGCGCCGTGCAGGCGATCTGATCATGCAGTGTGGTTCCGGCGTTTCCGCTTGCCATAATCTGCTGGCGCTGGAAGTTGCCGGTCTTGGCTCGGCACCGCTGTACGTTGGATCCTGGAGCGAATGGTGTTCTCGATCCAATGCACCGATTGCAACTGGCAGCTGAGACTGGGTGGATTGGCTTTGCGCGACATCTGGCAAAATCTTGCGACCGAGTTCCTCTGGTAGAGGTGGTCCGGCCTGTTGGCTGGCCACACCCGCTTACATCATTATCAAACAACCACTTAATCCATGACGACGCCCTATATCTTCACTCAAGGCACCAGCCCTTTGCTGATTTCGATTCCCCATATGGGGCAAGAAATTCCACCCCATATCAAGTCGCGTATGACGCCGATCGCGCATCAGGTGCCCGACACTGACTGGCATCTGGATATCCTGTATGACTTTGCCCGACAAATGGGTGCCTCACTGTTGCACGCTCGTTATTCGCGATATGTGGTGGATCTGAATCGCCCGCCGACAGATGACAACCTCTATCCAGGTCAGACCAAGACCGGGCTTTATCCCGAGTACACATTTCGCGGAGAACCTCTCTATCTGGAAGGTCAAGGGGTCACCGAGCCGGAGAAAGCCGAGCGTCTCGAGCAGTACTGGAAGCCCTATCATCAGCGCCTTCAACAGGCGCTGGCCGATATCGTGCAACAGCACGGTCATGTTCTGCTCTGGGAGGGGCATTCGATTGCCAGCGAACTGCCGCGATTGTTCCCTGGAAAGTTGCCGGATCTGAACATTGGAACGTCTGATGGTAAAGCTTGTGATGGAAAGCTGCTTCAAGCCGTTGAAGCATCACTGGCTGACTGTCCATTTACCTGGGTCGCCAATGGTCGCTTCAAGGGTGGCTATATCACTCGCCAGTATGGTGATCCATCCAGGGGTGTTCACGCCATTCAACTCGAGATGTGTCAGAGCACCTACATGAACGAAGACTATCCGTTCGAGTACCGCAAATCAGTCGCAGACAAGGTCAAGCCCTACGTGCAAGGTATGGTCAGCGCGGCCTTTGATGCGCTGACCCGATCGGGAGGGTAATGCCCATGCGCGCGCGCGTTTTGTTGACCAATCCGATTCACCCCACATATCAGGCCGAGCTCGCAAAGCACGTTGATGTTGTGCTTGCAACAGACCCTTCGCCCCAGACGCTTGTGAGAGAGATCGGGGACTGTGATGCGATGATTGTGAGGGCCCATCTGCCGGAAGATATTTTTGATCACGCACCCCGCATGAAATATGTCGTGCGTCACGGCGTCGGGCTGGACATGATTCCCATGCATCAGGCCAGCGCGCGCGGCATTGTGGTGGCCAACATGCCCGGGGGCAACACCGTTGCCGTGACCGAGTACGCGCTGGCTGCCATATTCCATATTCGGCGTGGTCTGAGTCTGATCGACCACACCTTGCGTGGGCAGGGGTGGAATGCCGCCAAGCCCATGTCAAATCAAGCCATCGAGCTCGCGGGCAGTACTTGCGGGGTGATTGGTGTGGGGTCCATTGGCACTCGTCTGGCCACGGCGCTTGATGCCCTTGGCGTCAAAGTGCTTGGCTTGACCCGTCGACCGGAATCACTGCCCGCTTTTGTGCAGGCTGTCGACAAGGCGACGCTTCTCCAGCAATCTGACATCGTTGTGCTGGCATGTCCACACAATGAACAGACACACCACTTGATCGATTCCTCTGCGATTGCGCACATGAAACACGGTGCGGCGATTGTCAATGTGGCTCGGGGCCCGGTGATAGACACCGCTGCACTGGTGCCCGCACTGCACAGTGGCCAGGTCGGTGCTGCGGTGCTCGATGTGCACGAGCCAGCGGTTTTGTCAGGTGCCGAACCGATATTTGGTTGTCCCAATACGTTACTGACCCCTCACGTTGCTGGTTTGACGGCCACCAGCCTGGAGAATTTGAGTCGTGGGTCCGTGCAGACGCTGCTCGCGCTGCTTGAAGGCAAGCTCCCCGATAACGTGGTCAATCCTGAGGTTTCAGGCAAGGTTCGTGTTTAGAAACGGTAAAGCTAGCGGGTCAGTGGTCTGAGAAAGCCGCTGACTCATGAGGCAGTTTCGGAGACGGTTTTGAAGATAGCCCGGATCAAGGCATTTCCAGTTTCTTTCCCGGTGCCACCAGACAAATCGGTGACCTTGGGGATTGGTCGCAGCGTCAAGCGTGACGCCGTACTGATTCAGGTGACCACCGATGACGGTGTCATCGGATGGGGGGAGGCACACCATGGGCGTTGTCCAGGGGCGATTGCACGCCTGATTGATACGACACTCTCGGAACTGGTTGCGGGGCTTGATGCAACCGATGTGGTCGGTGTCTGGAACAAGGTTTATCGCATGCAGCTGGCAAGTCACGGCATGGGGGCCGCGGCAGCGATGGCGTTAAGCGGTCTGGACATGGCGCTGTGGGATATCCGTTGCAAGGTCAGTGGTCTGGCCTTGTGCGAGATGCTGGGTGGCATGCCTAGACCTATCAAAGCTTACGCTGGCGGTATTGCCCTGGGCTGGCAGGAGCCGCAGTCTCTGGCGCAAGAGGCGTTGTCTCACATTGCAACAGGATACCGGGCACTGAAGTTGCGAGTCGGTGACACGCCAGCTCGTGATATCGCGCGAGTGCAAGCGGTTCGCCAGGCGATCGGTGAGGACATCGAGATTCTGGTTGATGCCAATACCAACTACACGCTTGAGCAGGCCAGACGGGTAGTGAGGGCATTTGAAGAGTGCGGTGTGGCCTGGCTTGAGGAGCCCTTCCCGGCTCACGACAGACATGCTTACACAACCCTGGCCAGTGTAAGTGCTGTACCGCTTGCCGCCGGAGAAAATCATTTCACCCGTTTTGAATTTGACACACTGCTGGAGGATCGCTGTGTGGGCTACGTACAGCCCGATCTTTCGAAGACCGGTGGCATTACGGAAACCATGCGGATTGCCGCCATGGCCAGTGCGCGCAAGATTTCGGTCAATCCGCACACCTCGCTGACGGCGTTGAACATGACGGCCAGTCTTCATCTGTTGTGTGCAGTGGACAATTCCGGCTACTTTGAGGGTGATGTCACAGCGCTCAATCCTTTCAGGGATCATCTGGGCTCCGCAGCCCCGTATTCGCTTGACGCGAATGGCTGTGTCACCGCCCCGCGAGGTGTTGGATTCGGTATTGAAGTTGATGTGGATTTTGTGAACAAGCACCCACTTATCGAGGGACCCTGCTATGTCTGAAACACTGGTCAAAGCTCTGATACAGGCACTTGGACCGGACAGGGTTCTCCAAGGCTCGGCGATTGATGAGCGCTACAAGACCGACTGGTCGCGTCAGCATCATCGCGAGCCATTGGTCGTTGTACGACCCGATAATACGGAGGCGGTCTCGACCGTGATGCGATTGTGTCACGCACACCGTCACCCAGTCACTGTTCAGGGTGGCATGACAGGACTGGTCGGGGGCGCACAAACCAACACCGGTGATGTGGTGCTCAGTCTGGAGCGACTGACCGGCATCGAGGAGATTGATCCCGATGCGGCCACGATGACGGTATGGGCTGCGACCCCGTTACAGGTTGTGCAGGAGGCCGCGCTGGCACAGGGCATGTATTTTGCGGTGGACCTCGGGGCAAGAGGTTCTTGTCAGATTGGTGGCAATATCTCAACCAATGCGGGTGGTAACCGGGTGATTCGCTACGGCATGATGCGCGAGCAGATCCTCGGGCTTGAGGTGGTTATGGCCGATGGCACGGTGGTGACCAGCCTGAACAAGATGCTCAAGAACAATGCGGGATACGACACCAAGCAGCTGTTTATCGGTGCAGAAGGGACCCTGGGGATCATCACCCGGGCGGTGCTGCGACTCTATCCGGCGCCAGAGGACACCATCTGTGCGCTGTGTGTTGCGCCGGACTACGAATCGGTGTTGCACCTTCTGGGTCGTGCACGTCGGCAATGCGGCGCATCGTTGCTGGCATTTGAGGCCATGTGGCCAGATTTTTATGAGTTCATGACCCGGGAAATCCCCGGGATTGAAACGCCGGTGGCTTGCAATAACCAGTTGGTGGTTCTGCTCGAGTGTGACAGCGGCCCATCGGGCATGACGCAAGAAACATTCGAGGCGTTTGTGGGGGCTGCGCTCGAGCAGGGCGAGATCGCCGATGCGGCAATTGCCAGCTCTTTGAAACAGTCGCGGGATTTCTGGAAAATCCGTGATTCAGTCTCCGAGTTTCCGGTCCGGCTTGCACCCTATACGAGTTTTGATGTGAGTTTGCCGATCCGTGAGATTGGGAGTTTTGTCCACACTCTCAGATCCCGGCTCGAGCAGCGCGTACCGGGTGCAGTGTCACTTTACTTTGGCCACATTGGTGACAGTAACCTGCACGTCGTTGTACACGTTCCCAAGGACCATGGCGCATTTCCCAAAGCGTTGATCGAAGAAGTGGTCTATGGACTTGTGGGAGAGTGTCAGGGCTCTGTTTCAGCCGAGCATGGCATTGGCACACGCAAGAAAGCGTGGCTGGGTCACTCCAGAACTCAGGCCGAGATTGACTTGATGCGCAAGATCAAGCAGGCACTGGACCCGCACGACATTCTCAACCCGGGCAAGGTGCTCTGAGCCACAACCCGTCACTCCAGGCTTCGGGTTGTGCGGACCCTTTCAAGCACCTATTTTTTCTGGCTGAGGACTTTGATGTCCCACGGATTGTTGAGCTCAAAATATCGTATTTCCGGCGCGTCAAGGTCGATGTCTTGCATGCGGATGGCCTGAATGCTCGGATCCCCGAAGGTGCGAATATAGAAAATCTGGTTTTTAAGATCAGAGACAGCGGCCCAATAGGTGATTTCATAACCCCCGGATGACCCTCCAAAGCCTGTGTTCAGGCTGACCATTCCTGGAGAAATGTCAAAGTTGTTCAGAATGTGAAAAGCGTTGGCGACCTGCTGTCTGGTGTTCTGTCTGGCCGGTGCATTCTGTGTCATGAAGAAAGCCCGTACAAATCGCGACGGCGAGGACATGTCGCCAGGCAATCCTGTCATGCCACCACCAGAGCTAGGAGGACCAAAGCTTGCGTCACCCGCCTTGAGCGGAGCAGGGTTGCTGGGCGACAGTCCCGCGTAGTTGCCCAGGTTGGACAGGTGCCAGGGGAACTGAGGCGCGTTGGTGAGAACGCTGGTGGGGTTGTCGTGAATCTGAAGTTCGCCGCCGATGTATTCGATCACAATGCTTTTACCGCTGGCATCGTGCAGTGTCAGGTGCAGGGGAACAACCCCTTTGAACAGTTTTTGCGGGGAACGGTTGACTTTGATTTTTCTGAAGCCCTCGCGAACCTCGTCGACGGTTGCAAAGTTGGTCAGTGCGTAGACCAGCATTTCGTAGGATGCAATTGAACGAGCCGAGTCAGCAGGGGTGACATCCTGGTATTCGGAGATGTTGGGGGCGTAGAGCATACCGCCCGCCAGACCCTTTTCGTTGAAGCCGTCGACCAGGATAGGCAGACCAACACCTGAGGCGCCAATGGCTGCGTACTTGGTCGTCCATGGCAAGCCCGTACCGGACTTGCCGTCGATACCGGTGCCTTTCATCGCGATGCCACGGCCGAAGGCGATACCCTTGGACTCGATATCCAGACCAAACTCGAGCGTGCGGCCATATACGTAGCCGCCGTCAGACGTCGGTAACAGAAAGCTGGTGCAGGCAGATGCGACAGGCGCGGCGATCATGCTGGCGCTGGTAACCATCGCTGCCAGAAATTTTGTCAGTGATTTTGACTTCAAGAAAATATCCCCTTTTGCAAACGACCGATACGGTCATTCAAGCCATCCCCAAAGTGCTGGGTGACCCAGTTGTCATCATATAGGTGTTCGTAACGATCGCCACCGTCGCAGATCAGGGAGACGATACTGCCGGTCTGATTTCTCTGGCGCATCTGTTCCATGAGCCGCAAGACGCCGATCAGGTTGGTGCCAGTCGAAGGACCCACCCGGCGTCCGATCCACTGGCTCATCAGACGCATCGCGGCGATGGAGTCGAGATCAGCGACCCGGATGGCTTGATCGATCACCTCTCTGATAAAGGACGGCTCAACCCGGGGGCGGCCAATACCCTCGATTCTGCTGCCACGTTCACAAGTCAGCGACGAGTCACCCGTTTCGACATATTCCGCAAACACAGAGTTTTCAGGGTCAACCACGGCCACTTGCGAGGCCAGTCGCTGGTACCGGACGTAACGCCCAAAGGTCGCGCAAGTGCCTCCGGTACCCGCGCCCACAACAATCCATGCCGGTTGCGCAAAGCGCTCTTTTTCCATCTGAAGAAAGACCGACTCTGCGATATTGTTGTTGCCGCGCCAGTCTGTGGCCCGCTCTGCGTAAGTGAACTGGTCCATGAAATGGCCGTGCGTCTGGCGCGCCAGCTTGCGTGACTGTTCGTAAATCTGACTGCCATGGTCAACGAAGTGCACATCGCCGCCATAGAAGCGGATCAGCTCGATCTTGTGCTTTGCCGTGGAACGTGGCACGACGGCATAGAAAGGCAGGCCGATCAGCCTCGCAAAATAGGCTTCGCTAATGGCGGTCGATCCCGAGGAAGCCTCGACCACGGTTGTGCCTTGCCGGATCCATCCGTTGCAGATCGCATACAGAAAAAGCGAGCGAGCGAGCCGATGCTTGAGGCTGCCGCTCGGGTGGGTCGATTCATCTTTGAAGTAGATGTCGATGTCCGGCGAGGCAATCGAAGCAGGCAGCGTCAACGGGATCAGGTGTGTGTCGGCTGAACGACGATAATCGCCGTCGATTTTGGTCAGTGTGTCCTTGATCCATCCTCGGTCTTGCATTGCGTGAGCTCCTGATCAAGCGCTGGAATTTTCTGGAGTTTAAGCCTGAATCGATTTGCCCGGGGCGGGGGTGACCGGTCTGAAACGTGGTGACAGTTATGTGCAGCTTCGCCTTGAGCCGGGTCTATGTGTGGCGCTCACGGGATTTTGTGTGCCGCCATCAGCCCAGCCGCAAAAGTTCTGCCAGGCGTGATTTGACCCAGCTGACTTCCGGACCCGACAGCGCCAGAGGGGCAGGGTCGGCATCAAGGCCACGTGCGACGCGTTCGAGCGCATCGGTCTGTGTGATGTTGAGCTCCAGAACCTTTTGATGAACCTGTTCAGCGAGCATCTGCGAAAAGTCTTCGCAGAGCTCGTGCCGATCCTCCAGCCAGGATCGTGACGCACTCGGGCGTGATGCTCCTGGGGGGGTGTAGAGTTGCAGAAAGTCCTGTGGAATCAGGATCTGGCGTTCGTCCGTCATATCGTTCAGTATCAGATAGTGGTTTGATTGAGGGGGTCTCAGGTGATTTCGGGCTTGAAGCATGGCATCAAGTCTACCTGCATCTGTTCATGCCCTCCGGGTGTGCCAGCGACCGCCCATGTTTGTCATGAGCATGGCCTCATTCTGAGCGATGTTGTGCGACGGTGGCAAGGGTGGTTCACCGTGTTACAACAACACGGAAACTTCTGACTAGAAGGTGTCTGTCATGTATCGACCC
>CAZBIN010000001.1:48281-54546 GCA_964491995.1 uncultured Orrella sp. | reverse complement strand
GCCGATCATAGGGAAAAAGCTAACGTAAATGGCGACTGCAACAGTTCTCTTTTGTGATACGCTACGTAGCGATTTGTATTGTGTTTTGGGGAAAAAAGTGGACACATCATTGGTTGAAAGTGGGCACGACGTCACAGCAAAGGCAATCGCCGAAGTTTGGCTCGAGCAGTTCAGCAGTGCCATACGCAGTAAAGACTCTGCGCGGCTCAGTTCACTGTTCAGCGATGACTGTCACTGGCGGGACCTGCTGGCACTCACCTGGGACTTTGGCACGATTTCCGGCAATACGAACGTTACAGAGCGCTTGCTGCACTTTGCCGAAAAAGCGGATGTCAGCGGTTTCGAGGTTGACCCAACGCGAACTGCGCCCTTCGACGTCGAGCGGGCCGGTGAGAAAGTTATAGAAGCGATATTCCGGTTCAGGACCGGCATGGGCAAGGGCTCTGGCCTGGTTCGCATTCGCCGGGATAATGTCAATCCCGCTAACCCGCAAGCCTGGACGCTATTGACAGCATTGCAGGATCTGGCCGGCCACGAAGAAGAGGTGGTCAGGCTTCGCCGTGAAGAGCCTGCTTTCGAGCGTGACTGGCACGGCCCTAACTGGCTGGATAAGCGGCAAGAAAACAGACTTTACAAGGATCGCGATCCCGATGTGTTGATCATTGGGGGCGGTCACGCAGGACTGAGCGCCGCGGCTTCGCTCAATGCGTTGGGGATAGACGCTTTAGTCGTTGACCGGATGGCACGCGTGGGTGACAACTGGCGGTTGCGCTACCATGCGCTCAAGCTACACAACCAGACACCGAGCAATCACTTACCTTACTTGCCGTTTCCGTCAAGCTGGCCCAACTACATTCCTAAAGACAAGATTGCGAACTGGCTGGAATTTTATGTAGAGGCCATGGAGATCAACTTCTGGACCAGCACCTCGTTCGAGGGGGCTAGTCGGGACGAGGAAGCTGGCGTCTGGAATGCCAGGCTGAAACTGGAAAACGGGGTCGAGCGTACCCTGCGTCCGCGTCATATCATCATGGCAACCAGTATTAGCGGGACACCTAACATACCTGTTATTCCAACGATTGACCAATTTAAAGGCCCTGTGCTGCACTCGAGCCAGTTTTCGGAAGGCGCTTCCTGGAAGGGTAAGGATGTGCTTGTCTTTGGTACGGGTACGAGCGCGCATGATATCGCACAAGATCTTCACGGCCATGGTGCCCGTGTCACCATGGTGCAACGCAGTCCCACGGAGGTTGTCAATGTCGAACCGAGCGCTCAGCTTTACGACGGTCTTTTTTATGGTGAAGGTCCAGTCTTCCCTGATCGGGATCTGATCAGTACATCGATACCTCTTGATGTCCTTAAACAAACGCACAGGCTGCTGACGATCAAGGCGCGTAAGCATGATGCCCCGCTTCACGAGAAACTGACGCAGGCAGGCTTTCGCCTGGACTTTGATGAGACAGGCTGGCCGCTGAAGTTCCGGACTCGTGGGGGTGGCTACTATTTCAACGTGGGCTGTTCAGAACTTATCGCTGATGGCAAGATCTCGCTGATACAGTATGACGATATTGCATCATTCGAGGCACAAGGTGTTCGTCTTAACGATGGGCGTCTCGTCAATAGTGAACTGGTCGTGCTGGCGACCGGGTATAAAGGCCCGGACCACCTTCTGCCCAAACTGTTTGGTGATTCCACGGCCAAGAAAGTCGGAAAAATCTGGGGTTTTGATGACGCACAAGAGTTGCGCAATCTCTGGAGGCGGACTGAACAGGAAGGGCTTTGGTTCACCGGTGGTGCGTTCTCTCAGTGCAGAATCTACTCGCGCTATCTCGCGTTGCAGATCAAGGCAGATGAGATCGGTTTGAAACCGCGTACGTAGGTACGGTAGTTACTGATTTTTCGAGTTGTGGTGTCACTATCTGCCAGAATAAAGCATTCATTCATGAGGCTTTTTCAGGAAGGAGACTGTGAGATTGCGGCAGGAAAAATCGCGATAAGTGGCATTTGGAACGTAGGTCCATATTTACAATCCAGGAGACATAAAATGAGCAAGGCAAAAAAAACTGCAGCAGCCCTGATGCTTGGGGCGATGCTGATGACAGGTGCTTCGGCACAGGAAACTCTAAAAATCGGCGTCGTGAGTGCGCTTGACGGTCCAGGCTCGGAATGGGGGCGCGGCGTCGACGGGGGCACCAAAATTGCTGCCAAAGAGATCAACGATGCTGGCGGCCTGAAAGTCGGTGACAAAACTTACAAACTTCAGGTCATTTCGTACGATGATGCTTATAAGGCAGCACAGGGTGTTGCCGCTGCGACGCGTCTGATCGAGCAAGACCGCGTGAACTTCATTCTTGGCCCCCTGGGGTCTGCCTCGGGCTTGGCAGTCAAGCCCATGTATGAGCAGAACAAGGTCATAGGTCTGGTCAATACCTACACCCCGCAGATGCTCAAAGACGTGAACTATATCTATCGTGTATTGCCGACCACGTCCGAGATTGTCGAACCCATGGTCGGCTGGCTCAAGAAAAACCGTCCTGACGTCAAGACTGTTGCTGTTATGTCGCCGAACGATCAGACAGGCTGGGACAGCCAGAAAGCACAGATCGCTGCCTACAAGAAGTTTAAGTTTGACGTTGTCGGCTCCGAACTGTTTGAAAGGTCAACACGCGACTTCCAGCCACTTCTGACGCGAATTATGCGCCAGAAGCCCGATGTTATCGAGCTGGATACGACCCCTCCAGGTACTGCCGGACTGATTATCCGACAGGCACGTGAAATGGGCTACAAGGGTCTGTTCGTCAAGATCGGTGGGCCAGGCGTGCCTGAGATTGTCAGTGCCGCAGGAAAAGATTTTGCAGAAGGAACGGTTACGTATGTCGCCGCAGACACAGCAAATCCGAAATACAAGTGGCTCGAACAGCAATACGCCGGCTTCTATCCCCCTCCGATGAATGCATTTAACGTCTTCTTCTATGACGGCGCGCACATGTTGTTCAAGGCAATCCAGAAAGCGGGAACAGTCACAGATACGGACAAGGTCCGTAAGGCACTGCTTGAAGTTGCTCCCTACGACGGAATGCAGGGGACTTTGGTCTGGGGTGGCCAAGCGCTATACGGTAACAACCACCAGATTCAAGCGCCCGTCTTTGTGGGTGTCATTAAAGATGGCAAGGAAGTGATTGTCGAAAAAATCGACGTGAAGTAAGCGATTAAACCCGGCGGGCGTGATGGCCGCCGGGTCGCTTCTTCAAATGAGGATCTTCCAGTTTTGAGGGCACAAGATGCTTCAGCTAATTAGCCAAGTCGTAGCTAACGGTCTGATGACCGGTATGGTCTACGTACTCATGGCTCTGGGTTTTACACTGATTTTCGGCATCATGCGAGTGGTTAACTTCGCTCATGGTGAGCTGTACATGATCGGTGCGTTCGCTATTCTGGTGCTTTGCGGAACATTCGGGGTTAATTATTACGTTGCGGTTGTGGCAGCAGTATTTATTGCCGCCATCATCGGCGTCGTGCTTGAACATACGCTGCTGCGCCGTTTCGTTGGCAAAGATCTCAATTGCATGATCATGGCTCTGGCTATTTCGATTTCGCTGCAAGCTCTGGCTGGAATCTTCTTCGGACCACAAGAGCAGTCCGTTGCGCGACCCGTCACCGGGATCTTCGACATTGGCGGTGTGATCGTACCGCGCGACCGTATAGTCGTTGGCGGAATCGCTCTGCTGGTACTTATTGCTTTCTACGTATTCCTTCGCTATACCCGTTACGGTCTCGGCATGAGGGCTGTCGCGCAAGATCCGGACGCCGCTGCCTTGCAAGGTATTCGACCAGGCATTATCTACGCCATGGCGTTTGGTGTCGGTAGCTTGCTGGCCGGATTGGGAGGAGCGCTGATGGCGCCTGTGTATACAATTTTTCCTTACATGGGATCGGTACCCATGATGAAAGCCTTCATTGTCGTCATTCTGGGCGGTCTGGGCAGCCTGCCTGGTGCTGTCATTGGCGGCTTGTTGCTCGGTTTGGTTGAGTCCGGCGTTGCCTCGTTCTACAACTCAACGATTGCGACGATGGTCGCGTTTGGTCTTGTCATCCTGATCCTGCTATTCAGGCCGAATGGACTCATGGGGCATCGCGGATGAGTACTCAGAACGATGTTTTACACTCCGGGAATCAAGGCTCCCCTTTTTTTAGACGCTTGATCCTGCTGGTTTTTGCCGTGTTTGCGGTCGGTTGGCCATTTGTGGTCAACAATCCATTTCTGACCCACATTGGCGTACTGTTCTGGATGTTCTCTTTGCTCGCCCTCAGCATGAACTTGATGCTGAGAATGGGCCAGTTGTCACTTGCACACGGTGCACTGATGGGGCTGGGTGCCTATGGCTCAGCGATCCTGATGATGCGCCTCAATGTGCCCTTTATTCTCGCGTTTCCTGCATCGGGCTTGATCGGGGCCTTGTTCGCTCTGATCACGGGGCCCATCATGCTCAAGATCAAGGGTGTGTACTTTGTGCTCCTGACCTTTGCTTTTGGTGAGATCGTGCACCTGACCTTTATCGAATGGGTCGATCTCTTCGGTGGAAACAACGGTCTTTTTGGTGTTCCTCGGGCATCGTTTTTCGGCTACACGCTCACCGGACGCTCGGCGTATTACATATTCGCTCTGGTCTTAGCCGCATTGTCCTACCTGGGCGTGCGTGCACTGTACAAGAGTGAAGTCGGGGCAGTCATCGACGCGCTCGACACCAACGAAGATCTGGCCCGCTCGCTGGGCGTAAATGCGCTACGTTACCGTCTCGTCGTGTTCACCATCAGCGGGTTTCTTGCCGGGATCGCAGGTGGTTTCTATGCCAGCTACTATACGTTCGTAACGCCTGATGGATTCACGTTCTGGACTGCGGTCAACGCCATCATCATGAATGTAATAGGCGGTATTGCCGTGCCTGTCGGGGCAATTCTTGGTGCCTTGGTCATCGTACCTCTGCCTGAAATACTCAGAGATGCCAAGGAATATCAGAACCTGGCATACGGAGTCATCCTGATTATCTTTCTGTTGTTTATGCCGAACGGAGTCATCGGTGTATACCGGCAGTATCGTGAACGGAGACGGCGGACATGAGCACAGTACTTGAGGTCAAGGGGCTGTCCAAGCGGTTTGGCGGGTTGCTTGCGACCAATGACGTCAGCTTCTCTACGAAACGGGGCGAGATTTTAGGTGTGATCGGACCGAACGGCGCCGGTAAAAGTACGCTGTTCAATCTGATCACAGGAACCATTGCACCATCCTCAGGATCGGTCAGTTTTTACGGTGCGAACATCACCAACTGTAAGCCTGAGCAAGTGGCACAGCGAGGGCTGATCCGGACATTTCAATCAGCGACTGTGTTCAAGGAAAAGACGGTACGCGACAACCTGCGCATTGGTATGCAGTTCAATCGCCTGGGCAGACCGTTCCAGTTGCTTGACAGGCTGAGAGTCAAGGCGTTTCGCCAGGATGCAGAGCGTGTCTCCGAGGAACTTCTGGGTTTTGCGGGGCTTGAATCCTATGCGGACAGGCCAGCAGGCGATCTTCCTTACGGCGCACAAAAAATCCTGGGTGTGGCCATGGCGCTCGCAACAGAGCCAAAGCAATTGCTGATGGACGAGCCGGCCGCCGGTCTGAATCCGGTCGAAACCCAAAACATGGGCCACCTGATTGAAAGAATCCGTACCGAGCGCCTCATTGATGTCGTTCTTGTGGAACACGATATGGCGATGGTCACCAGCATTTGTGATCGCATCATAGTCATTAACAGAGGTGAAATCCTTGCCATCGGTACGCCGGAGGAAATCCAGCGCAATCCTGACGTGATCGAAGCGTATCTTGGAGTCGACCTTGAGCTTGATTGAGTTACAGAATCTCTCGGTCCATTACGGACCAATCGTCGCCGTTGATAAAGTGAACCTCTCATTCAAAGAAGGGGCGATCACCTGCATACTGGGTGCCAACGGCGCAGGCAAGTCTTCAACTCTCAAATGCCTGGCGGGACTGATCCCACCGAGTGGCGGAAAAATTATTTTTGACGGCAAGGATGTCACTCGCAGCGCCGCGCATGATATGGTCCGCCAAGGTCTCACTCTTGTTCCAGAGGGGCGCCGGTTGTTCCCCGACCTGACCGTGTATGAGAACCTGCGAATGGGCGCTTATACCGGGCGCTCCCGCCAGGACATGGCCGAGGATCTGGAGCGTGTTTACAATTATTTCCCACGTGTGCGAGAGCGGCGA
>CAZBIN010000001.1:28164-48271 GCA_964491995.1 uncultured Orrella sp. | reverse complement strand
CCCAGCTTGCAGGGAGTCTTTCGGGTGGCGAGCAGCAGATGGTCGCGATAGGCAGGGCGCTGATGAGTCGGCCCAGGGTCTTGCTGCTCGACGAGCCCTCGCTTGGGTTGGCACCAAAGATCATTGTTGATGTGGCCAAGATTGTCCGCAGCATTAATAGCACAGGCATTACTGTAGTGATCGTAGAGCAGAACGCGCGACTCGCCCTGCGGCTGTCCAGTTATGGTTACGTACTCGACACGGGACGTCTTTCATCCGAAGGCCCGAGTCAAGCTCTGTTGAACGACGAGAGTGTCAAGCGCGCCTATCTTGGTCAGGCAGTGACTTCTTGATCAGAATGCGTCGGTGCAAGTCACGCGCTCTGTGCTTGCTCTCGGTGCTTTATGGAGGGCGGCAGGTCCCTACGCTGCCCTGCACGCTTGACGGCTTTGCCTGGAGGTTGCTACGCAACCAAATCGCTTGGACGGGGCTTGTCGCGCAACGGGTCAGACTCCACGCTTAAGTCGTTCAATTGCATCAGCGCGCAACACCTCTTTACGCACTTTAGAACCGTTGGTTCCATGCGCCATTGGGAACTCGTCGACGAGCCACACTTGACGAGGCAGCTTGTAGCTGGCCAGACTTGTTCGAAGACTCTCCTGAATGGCTTGAGCCGTCAAGTCGGCGCCATGCTTCAGTGCGACAAAAGCAACCGCATAATTCTGGTCTTGATGGCGTACGACGACGAAATGTGCCTCTCGCACACCTTCAATGGAGTTAATGACGTCTTCGACTTCTTCCGCATTCACCAGATAACCGGACAAGCGATACGCATCGCCCATTCGACCCTCATAGATCAAGGCTCCATCCGGTGTGATGCTGGCGGCGTCACCTGTTTTAAAGAACCCGTCTTCGGTCATGGCATTCCGGGTCGCATCGGGATCGTTGAAGTACCCCATAAAGTTAGCGGGTGTTCTGACCTCCAGCGCACCGGATCTCCCGGGCGGCAGCAACTCGTTGGTATCGAAGTCGCGCACACGCATCTCAAACTCTTTTC
The DNA here is from genome assembly GCA_964491995.1 of uncultured Orrella sp. Classification (GTDB taxonomy): domain Bacteria; phylum Pseudomonadota; class Gammaproteobacteria; order Burkholderiales; family Burkholderiaceae_B; genus Algicoccus. Next base: position 47,235 of record CAZBIN010000001.1, on the reverse strand, counting down.
CGGCAATCGGGTAGCCACCGGGCGTTAAACGGACCTCGGTGTCAGGGTGGTCATAAAACGAGGTGACATAGCCCAGAATCTCACTGGAGCCGTACAGACTGCATAGCGGGAAACCGAGCTTGAGCAACCTTGGGCCCACCGTGCGCAAACTCGCGTTAAAACTGGCTATGCCGTAAAAGTGGGCAAAGCTCAGATCAGTGCCTTCAGGAATATGTTCGGCTATGCGCAGATACAACTCCTCAGAGCCGTACAGGTGCGTGATTCGATGCTCTACCAGAAGTCTGGCAGCCAGGTTGCCTTCGAACGTCTCCATCAGAATGGTTTGCCCACCCGCCACCATGTTCGTCAATACGCCGGTCAGGCAGAACACGCCGCACAAAGGGAGTGCTGCGAGCAGACGGGTGTCGAAGTCATATTTTTGACTCGTGATAACTTTGCCCGCGATGTAATGAAAAGTCCGTGCGCAATGGGCGACGAGTTTTGGTGCTTTGGTGGTTCCGGATGTCACAAACAGGATTGATGGCCTGTCCGGATCGTGTGCATCGGTTTGCCCCATCACAGCATCGGCTGCAGTTGGCTGGAAACGGCTGGTGACAATGCCGGGCAACTGCGGCAATACAGCATCTGCCGACAAAACACTCACATGGCGCAGATCGGGCAGGCTCTTCAGATCGACCTCAGACAAGGTCTTCAGGAAGTCAATATTCAGGAAACTGGCTTCCATAATGAGCATCGTGGCGCCAGACTTGGCCAGGATATGCTGCACATCCCCCGACTTGTAGCGTGTGTTGACAGCGGCCAGAGTGCACCCGACACGCGAAATGGCAAACAGCAGTGCCAGCCAGTCCACACGATTGACCATCCATACGGCGATGACATCACCCGGTCTGGCACCTTGCTGTCGAAGCCAGCCCGCTGTTTCAAGCACCCGCTGATGAAACTCACCAAAGGATACGACGCCTGCGGATGCGTGCAGCATGATGGCGTTATGACGTGCGGGTAGATGCCGCTGGTACAAATTAGCAAGAATCATGGGCATAGTTCTCAAGAGTACTCAGTGTCGCCATTATGTCGATGCAACATGTTGCGCCGAGTGTGTTGTTGCTCGTCATTCTTCGAGTCGACTGAACTTAAATGAAAGTGAACTCGAGAGTCAAGAAGTTGACATCCTCTCCGACCTGAACGGCGGGGCTTGTCGCGCACCGGGTCATCGTCTGCCGATGTGCTTGTTTGCTCATGATCCGTGCGGCACACATCCATCACCAGGTTTTCAGGAAAGGCCGCTGCAACTTGTTCCAAAAGCTATCCCCTGCAGGATAACAGCCCCCCGGAATGCTTGCGCACGCAATGGGCAGGTCAGCTGCGGCGCTCTCTCATGCTCGAGCTTGCGATTTTTGAAGAGAGTAGTACTTTATAGTATAACTTCGATACGAAACGTATCGTATCGAAGTTACCAAATCCCGATTGACCTCGATGCATCGGGAACTGACCGACCTGGCCCGGTTGATTTTGTCCAGACGCGTGGTGATGCGGTCAGTTTTTGCGCTGGTCATGTCAGGGGACTGTGTTTCTTATGTGGCGGCTACTGCAAGAACGCCTGCAAAGACTACGGCAGGTCATCAGATGGCCATCCTGACGATTGGTCAACGATACGAGAAGCTAGGGTCAGTTCGGTCGTCACTTTGATGGAGCAGGGCCCTGAACATTTGAAGGCGCTTTGCGTGCGATTTGATCGTCGCAAGGCAGTCCGGATGCCCGCCATATCAGCCAGAATGCAGTACCCGATTGAGCCGAAAAGAACGACTTTCAGAATGAATAGAAGATAGATGTCTCTGCTGATGATGACTGAACGCGCGATAACCGATTGGGCACGCCAATGCCCCTCGATGACTTGAATAACGCCGACTCAAAGCCGCAAGTCCGTAAGCGTGGGCGCCCCCGTGCAAACGACACTCGCGACGCAATTCTTAACGCTGCCTACGAACTGTTGGAGCAAGGGGGAATTTCGTCTTTTACGATTGAAGGCGTGGCGGCGCGCTCCGGTTCTGCAAAGTCGACAATCTATCGCTGGTGGCCTAGCAGGGAGTCTTTGGCGGTGGCTGCCTTTCTTGCGGGTGCCTTGCCCAGAATATCGTTTCCGGATACTGGATGTGCTGTCGACGATATCAAGACACAAATGCAACGCGTGGCACGAGTCTACCGTGGCAACACCGGGCGTGTGGTGCGCGATCTGGTCGCAGCCGGCATCGGTAATGCCGCAGCGGCAGAGGCGTTTGTCGAAGGTTATGTACGGCAGCGTAGAGATGCCGTCAGAGATGTTCTCTTGCGAGGAATCCGTAGTGGTGAATTCGACGAGAGTCTGGACGTGGAATCCGCCATTGACATGCTCTATGGCCCTATGTTTTACAGGCTTCTCGTCGGCCATGGCCCGATTGATCAAAAATTTATCGCCAGCACCGCGGACGTTGTCTTGGCGGGCTTTGCCAGTAAAAGGTCTTGCGCAAAAGAGTGAAGTACTCGAGGGAGTTAAGGGATGGTGGCCGTTAATACTCATGAATGCGACGTCCTGGTCATAGGCTCGGGTGCGGGTGGCTTTGCGACGGCCATCACGGCGCGTAAGGCAGGGCTCGAGGTTCTGGTGACAGAGAAGGCACCTGTCTTTGGCGGGACAACGGCCACGTCGGGTGGGTATATCTGGATTCCGTGCAATCACTTGATGGCCGCACAAGGCCTGGCGGATGATATCGACGACGCTCGGCGGTATCTGAAGGAGCACTTAGGTAGCGACTACAACGAAAAGTTTATCGATACGTACCTGGAGAATGGGCCGAAGATGGTCCGATTTTTCGTGGATGATGTTGGTATACCCTTCAATGTCTCGCAAGGGATGATCGATTATCACCCTTCCATGCCTGGGGCCAAGCTAGGTCGTTCTCTGCACACTGCGCCAACGGATGCAAGTACCTTGGGCAAAGAACTGTATCGTCTCAGACCCCTGCCTCGCGAACTATCACTGTTCGGCATGGGGGTTAGCTCCGGCTCAGACTTGGGGCACTTTTACCGGTTTGGGCGGTCCATCAAGTCGACACTGCGAGTTTGCATGCTGCTGGCGAAGTATGGGTGGGACAGGATCCGTTATGGACGCGGACAGACCTTGGTCAACGGCAACGCTTTGATTGCAAGAATGGCGAAGGTGCTTCTGGATCTGGGGGTGCCAGTCTGGACTTTTTCTCCGGCGCTGGAGTTGTTGTTTGATGGTGACAGGGTGGTTGGCGCCCGGGTTAATCGAAACGGACGTTTGGTGGAAGTTCGTGCGCGTCGGGGTGTCGTGCTGGCCAGCGGTGGCATTGCGCAGAACATCGAGCGTCGCTCACAGGTCTATTCACACGCAGCACTCGCTGACGAGCACGTTTCCATGACAGCGCCTGGCAACGTCGGTGATGGTGCCCGTATGGCAGAACAGGCGGGTGGTTACGTAGACACCCAGGTCAGCAATGCCGGCGCCTGGATGCCAATCTCCAAAGTACCGCGTCCAGATGGCTCCTGGGGAGGCATTATTCACTCTGTAAACCAGGGAAAACCAGGCATGATTGCCGTACTGCGCAATGGTCGCCGCTTTGCTGATGAAAGTGTTTCGTATCACGATTTCGTCGAAAAGTTGGTCAAGAGCGCAGACGCTGGTCGCCCAGTTGGCGCTTACTTGATATGCGATGCCAAGGCCTTCAGCAAGTATGGCCTTGGATACGCCAAGCCTTTCTTGCCTTTAGGTAATCTTTTGCGCAGCGGATACTTGGTACGGGCTGATACCGTTGGAGATCTGGCACGCAAGATCGGAATTGATGCCGAGGTGCTGGAAGAGACCGTATCGAATTACAACATCCACGCGCAGCACGGCGAGGATCCTGAGTTCGGCAAGGGCAAGGATGCTTATGGCCACTATCTGGGCGACGCATCCAATAGCCCCAACCCCAATGTGGCTCCTCTTGATAAAGGGCCTTACTATGCCGTGTGGATGTATGCCGGTGATATCGGTAATTTTGCTGGTATCCGTACGGACGAGCGTGCCCGGGTTCTGCGGTCCGATGAAAGTGTTGTTCCCGGCCTTTTTGCGGTGGGTAATGATATGGCCAGCGTATTTCGGGGCAGTTATCCAGGTGGCGGCTCTTTGATTGGCCCGGCGATGACATTCGGTTTCATTGCGGCACGCTGCCTGGCAGAGTCTGAATAGGCTGAGTTCGCGCATGCCCCTTGCAGGTCCGATAGGTCGCGGGCCTGTGTGAGGGTTCCTTGGGCGTGGCATCCGGTCTTTCACATTTGCCGTTTGACGACATCTCAATGGTGAGCGAAATAACGGGCTGGACAAGGTGCTGCCGGTTAGCCTCTGCGCGGTTCGTTAGAATGGGGTAAGTCAAAGTTTAGTGACTGATCCCTTTGCTTGCTTGATTGAGCTGCGCACGAGCCTGAATGCTTTCTTTTTACCTCCGACTGACTGACAAGCACAGGGACCATCGATCCAATCGCGTCCTGGGTATGGTAATGGCCTTTGTTGCCGGTGCGGTCAATGCGGGTGGCTTTCTGGCGATCCAGAAATACACCTCCCACATGACAGGGATCATTTCGGCCATTGCAGATGATCTCGTGATCAGTGAAATCAAGATCGTGCTCGCCGGTCTGAGCGGGCTGGGCAGTTTTGTGGCGGGTGCGGCGACCACGGCGATTTTCGTGAACTGGGCTCGTCGCCAGAACCTGCACAGCGAGTATGCGCTTTCGCTCTCGCTAGAGGCGATGCTTCTTTTGTTTTTCGGGTTGCTGGGGGCGAACCTGAATGTTCTGGTTGAGGTGTTCGTGCCCACGACCTTTTTGCTCCTGTGTTACATCATGGGTCTTCAGAATGCCATCATGACCAAGGTTTCGCGAGCTGAAATTCGCACCACGCACATGACTGGGATTGTGACCGACATCGGCATTGAGCTTGGCAGGCTTTTTTACTGGAACAAAAGTAAACACCACACGCATGAACAGGACGTTCGTGCCAATCGCAGCAAGCTATACATCCACCTTTCCATATTCACTTCATTTCTTGTTGGTGGCATTGTTGGCGCGTACTCGTTCAAGTCGTTTGGTTACCGGATGACCGTGCCGCTTGCCTTGTTTCTGTTTCTCCTGGCGGCGCCTCCGCTAGTACGCGATGTGTATGGATATCTCCGGCGCAAGCCTCGCGTCGACACATCATCCTGACACAAGCGGCCACCAACAAGGTTTTAACGGGGTTTTTCTGGCTCAAAGAGTACACTCGAAGCGTTAAGCCTCGGGCAAGAGCCTGAAGCGATGCCATCAGCAAGGGAGGAATCTTGATGAAAACCCAACAAAAACTGCTTGCAGTCATGGTTGCTGCAATATTTGCTGCCGCGCCTGTCCAGGCAGACCCTCCATCCGGAAAAGGCAATTCGAATCAGGGCAATTCCAGCCAGAATGGCTCCAGCAAGGGGAATTCGGGCAAAGGAAACTCGAATCAGGGCGATAACAGCAATGGCCAGAACCAAGGTAACAACGGCAATCAGGGTCAGCGCGGAAATGACGGCGTGGATACGCTGGATGTCGTGCTGGCCAGTCTGGTGGCTGCCGGCATCACCCAGAGCTATGCACGAAGTCTTGCATTAACCTATGGGTTGTCAGGCTATCAGGCATTGCCACCCGGGATCCAGAAAAACCTCGCCCGCGGTAAGCCACTGCCCCCGGGAATCGCCAAGAAGATGGTCCCTGGCGCCATGCTGAACAAATTGCCTCAGTACCGTGGCTATGAGTGGCGCACGGCGGGGACAGAGTTGATCCTGGTTAATCTGGCCACCCTGGCTGTGGTTGAAGTGCTCAAGGGCGTTTTTGATTGAGCGAAAACGACTGCTGACACTCAGCTTCTGCCCTGGGATCTCTTTTTGATCTGGCCCGAGCCCTTGTCTTGCCAGTTCTTGCCAATGCCTGCATCTGTTGCTTCTGTTCCATTGCGTGGCACATCCTCACACAGCGCGGTTTAGCGGTACTGGCGCGGTGCGCTATCGTCCTTGCTATACGCACGGGTATGCAGCAGCTGCTCGTGAAATTGTGTAGCGTATCCGTTGACTGAAGGCGGATACAGGTGTCTGGGTAGAAGAAAATGAATTTGAACGAATGGGACAAAGAAGCCGATATCGTCGTAGTGGGGTTTGGGGGCGCAGGATCCGCCGCGTCGATAACTGCAGCTGACGCCGGTGCGTCAGTGGTTTTGCTGGACAAGGCCCCGGCGCATGCTGTGGGTGGCAACACTCGCGTCGCTGCTCAGGGGTATTTCAATCCCTCTGATCCTGATCGCGCGACAACCTATTTCAACTCGTTGTGTGGACCTTTCACGGTGCCCCAGGAGATGGTCAAGGTCTGGGCCGAAGAGAACTGCAAAAACAATGAATGGCTCGCCAGCATCGGCGGAGATCCTCAGGAGCATCAGCATCAGCCCGCAGGTATTGAATATCCGGACCTGCCAGGGGCGGATTGTGTGCACAAGTATCACCATAGCGATATTCTGGGCTACTCCAAGACCTGGGAGTTTCTTGAAGAAAGCGTCAAGTCTCGTGATCGCATTGAGATTCTGTACGAGACCCCAGCAACCGAACTGGTTCAGCTGCCTGACGGTTCAATCGCAGGTGTGATCGCCACGCAGGCCGGAAAACCCCTGCGAATCAAGGCTCGCAAAGCGGTCATCCTCACATGCGGAGGTTTCGAGAACAATCAGGAAATGATCCGTAACTTCCTACCAGGCGTGAAGTATTGCTACACCTCGGGTACTCCTTATAACGAGGGCGATGGCATCCGCATGGCGATGCAGGTTGGAGCCGATCTCTGGCACATGAATAACTACGCGGGACCATCAATGGCGTTCAAGGCGCCCGAGGTTCCCACAACGTTTTCCCTGGTGCCGCTGCATTTTTCTCTGGAACCTGCAGGCGGGATGATCGTGGTTGGACCTGATGCCAAGCGGTTCACAGACGAGAAGTACAAGCACAAGCATGGCAAGGTGAATGTGGGTGGGCAGTGGATGCCTCTTCCAGTGCGTTGCCCCATGTACATGATTTTTGATCAGACATTGTTCGATGCGGGTCCTCTGTATGATGGCACGCCATCGCACGGATGGACCCAGATCATGGAACGTTATGAATGGAGTCAGGACAACCGTAAGGAACTCGACAAGGGCTGGATCAAGTCCGCTCCTGACCTGAAATCTCTCGCGACACAACTGGGCTTGCCGGCGGCAGAGCTTGAGCGCACAGTCCAGCAGTGGAACCAGCATGCAGCGAGCGGACAGGACCCGGATTTCGGGCGCAAGAAAATGCTCAATCCGATTGCAGACGGACCACTTTATGCGATTGAGATCGCGCCGAGCATGCTCAACACTCAGGGCGGCCCGCGTCGCAACGAGCGTGCCCAGATCGTGCGGCCCAACGGCAAGCCGGTCGGTCGACTCTACAGTGCTGGTGAGATGGGTTCGATCTTCAGCTACCTGTATCAGGGCACCGGGAATATCGGGGAGTGTTTTGCGTTTGGTCGTATCGCGGCAAAAGAAGCCGTGGCCGAGCAGCCCTGGACCGCTTGATGTCCTCTGCGGATTAAACCCGGGGGATTCCCGCTGCAAGAACGGTACCGTGCTGCGGTTGTGCCAGAGTCGTGTACGACCGGCACGAGTACCTTCTCTCTGCTCTACAAGCCCCCGGCTACTTTTGTCACGTCACTATCAACGCGGCTGAACATGGCCGCCCCGCAGGCGAAATCTTTGTCCTGACCGCGCACTCCGTGGGTCAAGCTCCGGCAGCCGTCCGGAAACTCAAAAATTCTTGATACCCGACATGAGTTCGTTTCGTTAATCTTGAGCTCAGACTGGTTCTGTGATTTGAGGCTATCTGCTATGAAAACCGAAATCGTGATCGTTGGTGGCGGGCCCTGTGGTTTGCTGGTCGCCTTGTTGCTGGGCAAACTGGGTGTGCAGACTGTGCTGCTGGAAAAGCATAGAGATGTGCTGGACCATCCCAAAGCGATGGGGGTCATGCGTCGCACCAGCGAGATCTTCGGTCAGGTGGGGTTGCTCGAGAAAATTGCAGCCGGTAGCCTGAAAACTCATCCCGATGCGCTGTCAGTCTGGTTCAGAGGTGCTCTGGGAGCAGAGGAATTGGGTCGCGCGCCTATGTCTGTGGACGATCCTGCATTGAGCCCTTGCGTCCGGTTGCACTGTCCCCAGCCCCACATTGAAAACGTGCTTCGCGAGGCAGTTGCCAGGCAGCCATCCGTGAAATGCTTGTACGAGACTCATTTCGATTCGCTCAATCAGGACGCTCATGGGGTGCGTGTTGTCGCCACCAGCCGTCAGACGGGACAGGCGCAGACGATCGAAGCCCAATATCTCGTTGCCGCGGACGGGGACCGAAGCGCCATACGGGATTTGCTGGGCATCGTTCGCCAGGGGCCGGGCGAAAGAGGACGGTTTCTTAGTGTGTATTTCAAGGCAGGCCTCAGTGCCCGGTTGCAAGGGTGTCTGGGCTTGCTATGCAATGTGGTTGATGAGGACATGTTTGAGGCCTTTGTCGCTGTGAATGGCAAAGATCTCTGGCTGATGCATCACTTCCTGGATGAGACAGATCAGGGTCAGACGCACACGGCGCAGCAGATGAAGCGGGTGATTGCTCGCGCAAGTGGCATTTCTGAGAACGAAATCGAGATTCTGAGCATGAATCCCTGGGTGATGTCGCCTGCGGTTTCACCGCAATGGCGTCTGGGCAGGGTCTTTCTGGTGGGCGACGCTGCAGCCCGGGTGTCACCGGCCGGCGGTCTTGGTATGAATAATGGTCTTCAAAGCGCGCACAATCTGGCCTGGAAGCTGGCTCAGGTCCTCCATAACAACGCACCACAAACTCTGCTGAACAGCTATGAGCAGGAGCGCTTGCCAGCAGCGCGCTTTACTTTTGAGAATAGCGAAGGCAACTCAAACGAAGTGTTCGGTGCGGTGCAGGCCGCGATGTCAGGTCAGTGGGATCGCGCTCGCGATATTGTTCAGCATTCACGCCGGGGAGCGTCGGGTTACGGGCAGGATTTCGGCATTGTCTATGACAGTTGTGCGATTATTCCGGATGGAACGCCGGCGCAAACGCCTGCGGATGTCGTCAATGACTACATCCCACAGGCAAGACCTGGCCATCGGGCCCCCCATTTCGAGGTGCAGGTCAAGGGCCGCACGGTTTCTGTGTTTAGTTTGCTCGGTTATCAATACACCGCCCTTCTTGGACCCAAGGCAGAGTTTGCCCTTTACAAACGCCTGTGGCCCTCGGCGGTACAAGTCTCCGACGACAGGGATTTTTCTGCTGACCCGAGCTGGTTGAGCCTGTACGGTATCAGCGAGCGAGGTGCGGTTTTGATTCGACCGGATGGATATGTGGCGGCAAGGCAGGCTTGACGTTAGACTCCGGGTTTTAACGCTTTGGCTGTAACTGATCATGACCGAGAAAGCCCGTCCTGACCCCATTGAAAGCTACCGGTTCTTTCATTCGATATCGACCCGTTGGATGGACAATGATGTGTACGGCCATGTCAACAACGTGAACTACTACTCGTTCTTCGACACAGCGGTAGGCGCCTTTCTCATAAAGAACACGGGGCTGGACTACGTCAACAGCGAATGTGTGGCCTGGGTCGTCGACACACGCTGCTCTTATTTTCAGTCGATCGCATTTCCGGACGAGGTCAAAGTCGGGGTGCGAGTTGCCAGGCTAGGCAACAGCAGTGTGCGTTATGAGGTCGGCATCTTCAAGAACGATGACCCAGACGCATGTGCCCAAGGTCACTTCGTGCACGTCTACGTCGATCGCAAGACTCAACGTCCTGCTCCGATTCCCACCCATGTGCGTGAGGCACTGCATCGGTTGATGCTTTGATGTCTTGCTTTTGATGGTGGCTTACTCGCCTCAGTCCGCTTCTGACGGGGCTTGCAGGCTGGCCTAGAAGTCTGTCCGCCCGTCTCACAGTGCAACCCGAAAATCACAAGGAGTTCCCATGCGTTTCCCGATGCCCGACCTGAACAACCTGAGCTCTGAGCAACAAGCTCTGGTCGACCGTATTGTCAGCGGTCCCAGGGGGGGGCTCAGGGGACCATTTCTGGCGCTTTTGCACCATCCGCCACTCGCTATGCGTGTCCAGGCGGTTGGCGAGCATCTGAGGTACTCCGCTTCGATCGACCAGTCGCTCATTGAGCTGGTCATTCTGACAACCGCGCGTCGCTGGAATTGTCAGTACGAGTGGTTTGCACATAGCCGGATTGCCTATACCAGCACAGATCTTGCCGACGAGGTGATTGAGTCTGTTCGGGCAGGACGCAGACCGGAGACTGCGACTGCGGAGCAGAAGCTGGCCTATGATATGGCCATGAGCCTGCATTCAAGCGGTGTGCTACCTGATGACATGTTTGAGTCCTGTCAGCGTATGTTTGGTGTGCAGGGAGTGCTTGACTTGATCTGCACCTGCGGCTACTACACCACCATCGCCATGGTGCTCAATGTGGCACAGATTCCTCTGCCAGAGGATGCACCCGAGCAGTATCTCCTCGACAGGCCTTGAGCCCAGGCCTGGGGTCGATGAACCCACTCTGATGCGGGTCGGTGCAAGCCCCATCATTGTGAGCCTCGTGCGATAACTGCTTGCGCACAATGATGGGTGTACGGCTTGGCAAAGCGTCCCGCAATGCCTGGACCTTCAGAGACTTCAGGCAGACCAGCGCTCAGCGTTTAATGCAAGAAACGCCAGAGAGCGTTCAGTGGCTTTGGCAGCGGCATCTTTATCGAAGGAGCCTCGCTGATCGCAGTTAAACCCATGCCCTGAGGGATAGAAGTAGGTAATGGCCATCGGATGATCAGCCAGTACTGTACGCGCGGCATCGGCTGGAGGACTCTTGTCTTTTTCACCCAGATGCAGCATGGTGGGGCAGTGCGGCTTGAGTCCAGCGTTTGCAATCAGGCCGCCCGGATAGTAAGAAATCGCTGCACTTAACTTCGGGATATGGCCCGCGGCAACCCAGGCCACGGTACCGCCCCAGCAGTAACCGATCACGGCGACTTTTTCGTGAAGGGCGCGCACGTGTTCGACGGCTGCGTGAGTGTCAGAAATGGCATCGGTCATGGGAATCTTCTGCATGATCGCGATGCCTGTTTCGATATCAGACTGCTCATAGCCGGCGATGTATTTGGTCTGAACCCGATCAAACAGCGCAGGAGCAGCAGCGATATAGCCAGCTGCAGCGTACTGGTCGGCAACACTCTGGATATGACTGTTGATACCAAAGATCTCGGGGCAGATCACGACCGCACCCTTTGCCGGACCCTGGGGTTTGGCAAGGTACATATCGAAGTTGTGACCGTCTGTGGCCTTGATGCTGATGGTGGTTCCCATTGGTGTTCTCCTGTCTCTCACTGGTTTTAAGTATTGGCATGGCGAGCTGATTTCACGGGCCATGCAGTTTCACAAATGTCTACCCTGCTTTTGCTCAGCGCAGCGGAAACCCTAGCTTTTCAAGAATAGATCTCAGTTGGGCTCTTGTACCAACGCCTGTTTTTCTGAGTGTGCGTTCGATCACCCGTTCAGTCCAGGTTTCGTTTGCCATACCTTGACGACGCGAGAACTCGCCCAGCGTCCGGTCATACTCAGCGCGAAGTTGCTCTTCGGTTGGTGCCTTGTAGTGGTTCTCGAATAGAACGGCTTGCTGAGGCAGGCGGGGTTTGACCTCGGCTTCGGTGTCTGCATACCCGATACACATACCAAACACTGCAAACGACTCTTTTGGTAGTTCGAGCATTTCTGCCACTCGAGCGGCATCGTTACGCAGTGCGCCGATGTAGACTGTTGACAGGCCCAGCGATTCAGCCGCTACGACTGCGTTCTGAGCAGCCAGTGCGGCATCAATCGCACCCACCAGAAAACTCTCGGTCAGCTCAAGGGACTCCAGCTCGACACCGCTGGCGCGACCCAGACGCCGGTTGCGCGACAGATCACAGATCCACACAAGAAACAGGGGGCATTGTTCTATGTGTTTCTGCCCGCTGGCGATGCTTGCCAGCTCGCTGCGCATCGCGGGATCGGTCACGCTGACAACGGACCAGCACTGCAGGTTCGAGCTGGTGGCCGCTGATTGTGCAGCAGCGACCAGCGTCTGCAGGGTGCCAGGTTCGAGAGGTGTGGACTTGTATCTGCGCACTGACTTGTGAGCCAACAGACCCGCAATGGTGTCACTCCAGGGACCAGCAGCAGGTCTGGCTTTTTGTCCATAGCGAAGTTCTAGCGCTTGATCACGTTGTGGGTTAGGGTTGATGGCTGTCATTTGGTGGTTCTGTGATTAATCGATTGGTTTGAAATGGCGGCAGAATGAAAGGTGCCGGACTCAAGGTTCAGGCTTGACGCATGACACTGGATTGTCGGTCGGGGTCTTGACGTAGGGAATGTTGTGGTCGATGGTGTCCCATATGTAGCGTCCGGCAGGTGTGTGCTGCTCTTCGGCGATATGCGCCACCAGACCGGCTGCACGTGATATGACCGCGAAACCGCGCATCAGTCTGGGTGGCACGCCGATCTCTCCGAGCAATGCGGCTGTGGCGCCCGTGGCGTTGATGGTGATGTGGCGTCCGTACACCTCATCGACGACCTCTGCCAGCGTTTCAAGTGCGTGAATATGGTGGCCCGGGAGCTCGGGTTCGGCTCGGGCCAGCGCAAGCAGTTTGACCGAGCGAGGGTCATCGGGCTTGTGCATGTGATGGCCAAATCCAGGCACGTGACCGCGCTGGCGCCGCACGTCCGTGACGATCTGAGTAGCCAAAGATCTTGGATTCTCGGCCTTGACCAGCTGATCAAGGAGGGTGGCGTTGTTCTCCATGGTGCCCACAAACTGACTGCCCACGGCGAGCAAACCAGCCGATACCGCGCCTTGCAGATTCTCCGGGGCGCTCATGTAGATCATGCGCGCGGCAATCGCGCTTGGCGTGAAGCCGTGCTCCATGAGGGTGATCAGGACAGCGTCCAGAATCCTCAGGTCAACCGCCCTGGGCTGGCGACCGAGAATCTGAATGAACATCACCTCCGTGAAGCTGCGTTTGCCCAGCAGGTCATGAACCAGATCCTGATCGCGATAGTTCATGCTGGTCAGCGTGTGAGTGCAAAGTTCGGTTGTCGGTTTGTCTGGCAAGGCAGGCTCCTTGAACGTCGCAGGTGTCGAAGGGTCGGACGCTTAGCAGCCCTTGAAGTTCGGTTTGCGCTTCTCAAGGAAGGCAGTCCTCCCCTCCTGAAAATCCTCCGTGCCAAACAGCAGTCCCTGCATGTCGGTTTCCAGGTCCAGCAGTTGTGTGAAAGTCATGGGACCGCGCGCCATCGCGGCTTTGACCATTCCGTTGGTCAATGGTGCGGTCTGAGCAATTTCCTGGCCCAGAGCAATGGCTGCTTCAAGAGCCTTGCCGGGCTCACAGACTTCTTCAACCAGTCCATATTCACGGGCTGTCTCGGCGTTGATCATGCGACCGGTCATCATGAGAAGTTTGGCTCTGCCCATGCCGATGCGCTGGGGAATTGACCACAAGCCACCCAGGTCAGGCAACAAGCCGATCTTGTTGAACGAGCAGGTGAATTTGGCTTCTCGCGAGGCGACCACGATGTCACAGTTGGCCGCCACGCACATACCGGCGCCTGCTGCATGCCCTTCAACCGCGGCGATGATCGGCTTCTCGCATGACACCATCAGCTTGACCATCAGATCATGGGTTTTTTTCATGCGAGTGCGGCCATTGATCGAGTTCACGCCCGCAAAGCTGGTGATGTCACCACCCGATGAAAAGTGGTTGCCTTGACCCGTCAGCACGATGGCCCTGCACTGGCTGTCATTGATGGCGTCTTGCAACGCCTTTCCGAGTTTCTCTCTGAGTTGCATGGACAGGGCGTTACGCTTTTCTGGATAGTCAAGCTTGAGGACCGTGACGGCGTCATGCTTTTCTATGATGATTGAACCGCCGCTCTCTTGTGTCGATGTTTGCAAGGTTTTCTCCATCCGTGTGGTGGGTTGGTCAGATTGATTGACTTGATTCTACGCAATATCCTCACTTGGGAAGCAGCATAATTTGCGCGCAGGGTAAACTGCCAGAGGACGGGCAGGGAGCACTTATGGACGGCCAGATAGAGATTGACGCTGTGCAGGTCAGGCGGCAGGGCACTGTGGTGCTGCAGGACATCACGCTTCGCTTGAGAGGCGGTTGCATGACAGGGCTGGTTGGAGCCAATGGTGCGGGTAAGTCGACCTTGCTGGCCTGTATTTCCGGGGATATTGAGGCATCAGATGGCAGCGTCCGGATGGACGACCATGACGTTTTCGGGTTGACCGAGCGGCAGCAGGCACGCTGGCGCTCGGTCATGACCCAGCATACCGATCCAGGATTTAACCTGAGTGTGCGGGAAGTTATCGAGATTGGTCTGCATGTGTTTGATGACATCGGCGGAGCCGAGCGCGAACAGATGATTGTGCAGGCAGCGGGGCTGGCGGATGTGTCGTTGTGGCTTGCACGTGATGTCACCACCTTGTCAGCGGGTCAGTTGCAGCGGGTGCACTTGGCCAGGGCGCTGGTGCAGGTGCTTGCGATCAGGCGCGTACGCGGTGAGTGCTGGCTGTTTCTGGACGAGCCTGTTTCCAGTCAGGATCCATGGCAGCAACAGCGAATCCTGCACGTGTGTCGTCAACTGTGCGCAGATGCATCCGTTGGCGTCGTAGTCGTGCTGCACGATCTCTCACAGGTGCGCAGATGGTGTGATGATGTGGTTGCTCTGGCAGACGGGAAAGTTGTGGTGCACGGAGAGGTCGAGGCTGTGCTTGATCAAGCCAGCATTGCCCGCACGTTCGGTTCTCAGGTCAACGCACACTTCTATGACGAGCCAGTGTCCGGAGTGGTGCTGTGGTCCGAGTTCGGGTCAGCGTCGAGTTGGGTTCCCATGAGCTGAGTTTTCAGGTGCCTGTTTCAGAGCCAGGCTGCTCCGCGCACACCGCTTGAGTCTCCATGAAGCGCCTTGACGACGGGAACGTCACACGAGTCGTTGAACACAAAATCTTTCAGCGCTGCGCGCATAGGTGGATAGATAGCATCCATATTGCTCAGGCCGCCGCCAAGCACAATGACATCTGGGTCGACAATGTTGATGACGGTCGATAGTGCGCAGGCGAGCTGGCGGGCGTAGGTCTCGATGGTTTGTTTGCAGCGTCTGTCGCCAGCGCGGGCACCTTCGATGATCTTCTGGCCTTGCAGTGTCTCTTCATGGCCATCAATACGGGAAAGCCATCTGTGGGTTCGACTGAGTCCCGCGCCACAAAGATGTGTCTCCACACAATCGGTCTTGCCGCAGTAACAGGAACGACCGAGGTCGACAAAGGGTTCAGCCCAGGCTTGCTGTGCATGGTGCGAGTCGTGCGGTCCCAGGCGGTATCGAACGGGTATCGGATTGTGCCCCCATTCGCCGGCGATGTGGTGAATGCCCGGGTGCAGCATGCGGTCAACGACCCACCCGCCACCTACGCCAGTTCCCAGAATGACGCCAAATACCACCCGATGTCCGGCGCCAGCACCATCGACCGCCTCAGATAGCGTGAAGCAGTTCGCATCGTTTTCCAGGGCCACAGGATATCCGATCGCTTGTTGAAGGTCTGCAGCCAGTGGCATGCCGATCAGGCAGGTCGTATTGGCGTTTTTCATGCGTCCGCTGCTGCTGTCCGGTGCGCCCGGGACGCCGATACCAATCCGATGCACGGGTCCGGCGACTTGCAATGCTTGCTTGACAAGGGTCGCAACCGTGTCGACGATCTCCGGATAGGAATGACTCGGCGTGGGCATGCGTTTTCGCATCAATGTTTCGCCCTGAGCAGAAATCGCAATAACCTCGGTTTTGGTGCCGCCGAGATCAATGCCGATGCGAGCGGTTGTGCTGTACGGTTTCATAGCTGCAGAATCAGAGAATGTTCTGGTCGCCTCGGCCGCGGTCCCAGCGGGTGACCAGCTGGAAACGATAGGGTGGGTAGTAGTTGATCGAAGCGCTCATGACTCTGCCGTCGTTGTCAAGGTAGCTGCGTGTCATTTTAAGGGTGGGTGTTGAAGGGCAAATGCCAAGCTCTTGTGCAGCAGATGCGGGCAACAAGGCCGCGTCGATCTTCTGGATGACCGAGGCAACCGGTTTGTTGAAAAGTATTTCGTGTAGCTTGAAAATGCTTGGATGCTTGCCCTTGAGGTGCTTTGCAATCTCTGCAAACTCTGGGCGCAGGTAAACCATAGTGTAGGAAATGGGTCGTATGTCCTCGAGTCGGTGTCGGTGGCTGTGCAGCAGCAGCCAGCGTGAACCGAGTTCCCCTCCAA
The DNA here is from genome assembly GCA_964491995.1 of uncultured Orrella sp. Classification (GTDB taxonomy): domain Bacteria; phylum Pseudomonadota; class Gammaproteobacteria; order Burkholderiales; family Burkholderiaceae_B; genus Algicoccus. The sequence goes on along the minus strand of CAZBIN010000001.1, from coordinate 30,805 downwards.
GGAGCTTGGCAAGCGGTTCGTCCATCGTGACAGGCTCCTTGCTGATGACTTCCAGGCGCGTTGTGTAGGTGTATTGCATGAGCTCTTGCAAAGTGCCCAGCGCGGCGACATAAGGCTCGTGCTGCTGTGTTGCAGTGACCACGGTGCCTGTGCTGCGGCGGCGGCTGATCAGCCCGCTCTGCACGAGATGGCGAGTGGCCTCGCGAACAGTATGGCGACTGACCTGATACTGTGCTGCAAGCTGTTCCTCAGTGGGAAATGCACTGCCGACCGCGTATTTGCCTAGCTCGATGTCTTTGAGGAGACAGTCGCGCAACCAGATGTAGCGTGGCTGTTTGGGGCTGATCGGGACCGCAGGTTGCCCGTTTCGGGTGCTCGTTTTGTGTCTGGTTATCATGGTAAATCCCGATAAAAATCCGGTGCGCCAGGCTGTCTTTGTACGTACAATAAAATCATATTTTTAACGTTATGTACGGACAATAGCCAACTTCCCCGCTGATGGCCAACTTGAATCTGATATGAGCGCGACGCAACAGAACAATCCGAATCATACGCCGGCGCACTTGCCCTTTGCGGGTCTGACCGTGGTCGAGATCAGTACCAGTGTGGCAGCGCCATTTGCCGGTCACATCTTCAGTGAGCTTGGTGCTCGTCTGGTGAAAGTCGAAAAGTCGACGGGCGACGATGCCCGTGGCTGGGGTCCGCCCTTCTGGGAGGGTGCTTCGGCGTATTTCCAGGCGCTCAACCGCAACAAACTCTCCGTAGTTTGCGACCTGAGGAGCGCTGAAGATCTTCAGGCGCTGACCGATTTCATCGTCAGTCAGGCTGATGTGGTCATTCAGAACCTGCGCCCGGGTCAGGTCGAGAAGCTCGGGCTTGATGGCGAGACGCTGACCGCGCTGAAGCCTTCACTCATTTATTGCAATCTGGGAGCATTTGGCAAGACGGGTCCACTTAAGGATCGGCCGGGATATGACCCGCTGATGCAGGCGTTTAGCGGCATTATGAGCACGACGGGCGAACCTGGTCGTCCTGCCGTGCGGGTGGGCGCATCCTTGGTGGACATGGGCACCGGCATGTGGGCTGTCATCGGCACACTGTCTGCTTTGCTCAAGCGCCAGCAGACAGGCAAGGGTGGCATTGTCGATGTATCACTGTTCGAGACGGCTTCTTGCTGGGTGTCGCTGATCGGCGCGCAAGTGCTTGCCACTGGTGAGGTTCCCCAGCGGCAAGGTTCGGGTGCCTCGGGCATTGTTCCTTACCGTGGCTACATGACGCAGGACGGTGAGGTTGTCATTGCTGCGGGTAGCGACAAGCTGTTCGGTCTTCTGGCCAATGTTCTGGGTCATCCGGAGTGGATCACAGATCCACGCTTTGTGGACAATCCGAGTCGTGTCAACAACCAGAAAGAGCTCTACGGGATGATTGAAGCTCTGGTTGCCAAACATTCAACCGAATACTGGATTGAAGCGCTGGAGAAGGCGGGTATTCCATGCTCTCCAGTCAACAACGTTTTGCAGATGCTGGAGCATCCTCAGACACAGGCCCTCGGGCTGGTGCAGGATGTGCCGGGCACGCAGATGAGATTTTTGGGGCTGCCGCTGAGCTTTGACGGGGTGCGCCCCCAGCCGCTTGCGGCACCGCCCAAGCTGGGTGAACACAGTGATATTTTGAAGGAGGGCCGTCAGGCGCCATGAACACAACAAGTCAATTTCCTCAGTACGAGACCATCGCCACCGAGATGGTGGCCGATCATGTGCTGAAGGTCACACTCAACCGGCCACAGGTCGGTAATGCAATCAACACACAGACAGGACATGACCTGCTTGATTTGTGGAATCGCCTGACGGCAGACGCGGGCGACATACGCTGTATTGTTTTAACAGGGGCAGGAGAGAAGATTTTCTGTGCCGGCGGGGACTTAAAAGAGCGCAATGGCATGACCAAGCGCCAATGGACACTACAGCACGAGCTGTTTGAACGGATGTACTGGACTCTGGTGGACTTGCCGGTGCCCATCATCGCTGCAGTTAATGGTCACGCCTATGCGGGTGGCCTCGAGCTTGCGCTGTCGTGTGACTTTATCTATGCATCAAAGGTTGCCCGGTTTGCACTGACAGAAGTCACGCTGGGCATCATGCCCGGTGCTGGTGGTACCCAGAACCTGCCGCGCGCTGCAGGTGAGCGTCGCGCCAAGGAAATCCTGATGACTGGCAAACCGTTCAATGCCGAGCAGGCCTACGACTGGGGTGTGGTCAATCAGCTGTGCGAGCCTGGCGAAGTGCTGGAAAAGGCTATTGAGACAGCACAGGTCATTGCGGGCAACGCACCGTTGTCGGTGCGCCAGATCAAGAAATCGGTTCGCTATGGCGGTCAGATGGAGCTTCGTACTGCTTTCCGTTTCGAGATTGAGGCATACAACCACCTGATCGACACCAAGGATCGCCTCGAGGGCGTTGCCGCGTTCAACGAGAAGCGTAAACCCGTATTCAGAGGCGAATAAGTCACAGGCAAGTCTGACTGGCAGCTTGTGCAGGAGAAAGATATGCGAGAAAAAATCATTGTTCGTGAAGTAGGTCTGCGTGATGGACTGCAGATTCACTCGACCTTCATGCCAACGCAGGACAAGCTGGCATGGGTG
>CAZBIN010000001.1:14768-28154 GCA_964491995.1 uncultured Orrella sp. | reverse complement strand
GGTGGCTGCAGAAGCGGCGGCTGGTGTTGGTGAGATTGAAGTTACATCCTATGTGCCACCCAAGCTGATTCCTCAGTTCGCTGATGCGGCCGAGGTCACGGAAGGGGCGCTCAAGGTGCCAGGTCTGCTGGTGGCTGCCTTGATCCCCAATCTGCGAGGTGCGCAGCGTGGAATTGAACTGGGTGTGCACAAGTTGAATTTTGTCATGTCAGTCAGCCATACACACAACCTCAAGAATGTGCGTCGCACGCCCGAGGAGTCTGTGATCGACTTCAAAGCCATTGTGGACCTGATTCAGCAACAACCCCAGGGCAAGCGTCCGATTATCTGTGGCGGTCTTTCAACCGCGCTGGGCTGCTCCTACGAAGGTAGAGTGGATGTCAATGCCGTTGTGCGCAGGGCAGCCGAGCTTGTCGAAGCGGGTGCAGACGAGATTGTGGTGGCAGACACCGTGGGTTACGCCGACCCATTGCAGGTGCGAACAGTGTTTCGTGCCGTCATGAAAGAAGTCGGTGATGTGCCTGTTGCTGCGCACTTTCATGATACTCGGGGTACTGGTCTGGCCAACGTCAGTGCGGCACTTGATTGTGGCGTGACCCGGTTTGATGCATCGCTTGCGGGGTTGGGCGGTTGTCCGTTTGCGCCGGGCGCGACGGGCAATATCGTCATGGAAGATTTGTGTTTCATGCTCGACTCCATGGGCTACGACACAGGGGTCGATCTGCAAAAGCTCCTTGAGGTCCGCAAGATCATCCAGCGCAGCCTGCCTGACATTCCTATGCAAGGTGCTCTGGCGAAAGCGGGTATGCCAACCAACTATGTGTCCGCCGCGCAGCGTCTGCAGGCAGCATAACCAAGGTTAGTCAGCGCATCGATCTTGTGCAAGGTCGATGCGCTGCCGGCCGGGTTCTTTCGCTCCAGGCGCTTGACGACAACGGAGTAAGAAAAAGACAGTTTTTAGAGATTCAAGGGGTAGCAGAGTGGATGAGACGACTGGGCTGAGCGTGGCTTGTGGTGAGGACTACGTTGAGATTCGTGAGAGCGTGCGCCGGGTGTGCGCGAATTTTCCGGGGAGTTACTGGCGGGAACTGGAAGAGCGTGAGGCATACCCGACCGAGTTTGTGAATGCGCTGACAGAGGCAGGTTATCTGGGGGCGCTGATCCCTGAGGAATATGGCGGCAGCGGCATGCCTTTGCGTGCGGCGATGGTGATCCTCGAGGAAATCCACGCCAGTGGCTGCAACGCTGGTGCCTGCCATGCTCAGATGTACACCATGGGAACCGTCTTGCGTCATGGCAGCGACGTGCAGAAACGCAAGTATCTTCCGGAGATCGCGGCCGGTCGTCTGCGTCTGCAGGCCTTCGGCGTGACTGAACCCACGACTGGCACGGACACGACCAAGCTCAAGACTCGCGCGGTTCGTGACGGTGATCATTACGTCATCAACGGTCAGAAAGTCTGGACCTCACGCGCTCTGCACTCCGATCTGATGCTTTTGCTGGCACGCACCACGCCGCTTGATGAGGTCAAAAAGAAGAGCGAAGGGCTGTCGGTGTTTCTGGTGGATATCCGCCAAGCGCGGGGTAACGGACTTGAGATTCGTCCCATCAAGGCGATGGTCAACCACAACACGACGGAAGTGTTCTTCGACAACCTGCGGATTCCTGCTGACAGTCTGATCGGAGAAGAGGGTAAGGGCTTCAAGTACATCCTGGATGGCATGAATGCCGAGCGGATACTGGTCTCGGCAGAAGCGATCGGGGATGCCCGCTGGTTTACCCAGAAGTCCGTTGAATACGTCAGCGAGCGTCGGGTGTTTGATCGTCCGATCGGTCAGAATCAGGCAGTCCAGTTTCCGGTCGCGCGAGCCTATGCTGAAGCACAGGCTGCAGACATGGTGCTGCGTCGCGCCGCTGCAAAGTTTGATGCCGGTCAGCCGTGTGGCGACGATGCCAACATGGGCAAGCTGCTCGCGTCTGAAGCCTGCTGGCATGCGGCGGAAGCGTGTTTGCAGAATCACGGTGGTTTTGGCTATGCCCGTGAATACGATGTCGAGCGCAAGTGGCGCGAAACCCGGCTGTTTCAGATTGCACCGATCTCGACCAATCTGGTGCTGTCCTACATTGGCGAGCACATTCTGGGCATGCCCAGATCGTTCTGATGCTCGTAACCGGGCAGAGAGGAGACATAATAATGAGTGGTTTGACCAGAGATCTGGCAGAGTATGTTGCTAATCCGACGTTTGGTGACGCTCGTGATGAAGCTTTCCGTATTGCCAAACTAGGGTTTGTCGATACGGTGGGTACCATGATTGCAGGGTGTAGTGAGCCGGTGGTCGGGATTGTGCTCAAGCATTATGAAGGGTGTACCGAGCCCGAAGAGGCGCCGATTCCATTTCTGGGTGTTTCCAGACCTGTGATGCAGGCGGCATGCATCAACGCAACCGCGGGTCACGCACTGGACTATGACGATGTCGCCATGGCCGGTCATCCGAGCACCGTGCTGGTTCCGGCGATTCTGGCTGAGGGTCATCGTCTGGGGCGCAGTGGAGAAGATGCTCTCAAAGCGTATGTCGTGGGTTACGAAGTGTGGTCGGAACTGGTGTTTCGCGAGCCGGGCAAGTATCACCTCAAAGGCTGGCATCCGACGGGTGTACTGGGAACGGTTGCTGCGGCTGCTGCAGTTGCCTTCCTGAACCGTCTGGACGCTGACCAAGCCGGTACGGCACTAGCAATTGCTGCCAGCATGGCAAGTGGTCTGGTTGCAAATTTTGGTACCATGACCAAGCCCTTTCATGCGGGACGCGCCGCGTCCAACGGGATCGAGGCCGTGCGTCTGGCCATGCTGGGCCTGACCGCCTCGCCCGATGTTTTCGAACACAAAGCAGGCTACCTGGCGGCTCTGTCGATTGCCGGTGACGCGGATCGCCAGTCGCCGGCAAGCCGTCTGGGCGGGCGTCCGCGGATCCTTGAGACAGGTCTGTCGATCAAGCGCTATCCGGTATGTTATTCCTGCCACCGAAGCATTGATGGTGCGATCCGGCTTGTCGAGCAAAACAATCTCAAGCCTGAGGATGTGAAGTCGATTTCGGTGACTATCGGTCCTGCGCAGGCATCCATGTTGCGTAATCACACGCCGCAGACCGGTCTGGAAGCCAAGTTCAGTATCGAGTTTGCTGTGGCGAGCGCACTGGTTTCGCGTGAGGTTGGGTTGCGTCAGCTCACGGACTCGTATGTGCTGCAGCCTGAGATCCAGGCGCAGTTTGACAAGGTGTCGACTCTCATCAATGAAGAGCCATGCCCGCTTGAACCGACGTTTTCGATCACCGATCGTGTGGTGATGGAGCTTGCCGACGGTCGGGTTCTGGATTCGGGCGATATCCGGTTCCCGCTAGGCAACGCAGAAAATCCGATGGACGAGCCTGGCATGCGTGCGAAGTTCCTGGATTGCTGCGCCAGCGGTCGTGCTGCCGGGGCCAGGCTCGGCTGTGATGATCAGTTGCTGTATTCCCGGCTATCGAATCTGGAATCCCAGAGCGATTTGCGTGATCTGTTTGTCGGTGCCTGAGTCCGGGAAATCCCGCGAAACAGTCGCTTTCAAAGCTAATGCTCATCGGGGTTTACCCACAAATTGCAGGGAGGACTGATTATCTTGCTTTACACCTTTGCAACATTTCGTTAGATTCACCGCCGTGACTGTCCAAGACGGCTTTACGCTTAATACACAGGAGACAACATGACTACTTTGCGCAGAAAATTCATCGGCACGACATTTGCCGCTCTCGCAACCGTTTTTATCGCAACACCCGCTTCAGCACAGGAAAAGTTCCGTATCGCTCTTGATACCAACCCGGTGCACGTGCGTAACAAAGGTGTCGACAAGTTTGTCGAAGAGCTCAAGAAACGCACAGGCAACCGTTTTGCCATCGAAGTCTACCCAAGCGGTCAGTTGTTCCGTGATCGTGATGTGCCGCGTGCATTGCGCCAGGATGCTCTGGAAATGGGTGTTCCCGGTACATGGCAGCTTGATGCCTCAGAGCCCAATGCGGGTCTGCTGAGCTTGCCAATGTTCTATGGCGTGGACGCTCAGACCGTCTATAAAGTGATGGACGGCGAACTGGGTACCTTTCTGAACCGCAAGTTTGAAGAGCGTATGCGTGTCAAGATCCCGGGCAAGTGGATGGCGCTCGGTATGCAGAATACCTTTGGTGTGAGCCAGCCCATCGACTATCAGACTTACAAGGGCAAGAAGATCCGCTACCCGGGCGGTACTGCCAATGCAGCTCGCATCGACAAGCTCGGTGGCATTGGCATTCTGGTTCCATGGCCCGATGTCCCTCTGGCGATGAGCCAGGGCGTGATGGATGGTCTGCTCACCACGTTTGAAAGCGCAGCATCCTCCAAGCTGATGGACTCAGGCATGAAGCATGCTTTTGAAGATCAGAACCAGTTCAACCAGTATGTTCCGATGATCCGCGAAAGCTTCTGGAGAAAGCAGCCAGCAGAAGTCAAGCAGGCCATCCTTGACGCATGGGATATCGCTTCGACGTGGCAGCGTGAAGAAGCCTTCAAAGCCCAGGCGCATGCCCGTGACAGCATGGCCAAAGCGGGTCTGCAGATCATCGTTCCGACGACTGCCCAGATTGCAGCCGCCAGAAAGGAACTCATGACGATTCAGAATGGCCTGGTTGACAGCATGAAGATCGACAAGGATGTCGCAGCCAAAGCCTATGAAGCACTCAAGGGCGCTGGCGTTGCATTCTAAGAGCGTTACCCTTTAAAGGTATTACCTAAGTAGGTTCCTATGCAGAACGAAAACACCGCTCCGATTGAAGAGCAAGAGAAGGGCAGGCTCTATGAGTCCCTGCGCAAGAAGGCACAGGACGATCTGGAGGCTGAGGCACATGCAGTGCCACCGTCTCATCCTTTAGAAACATTCTTTGTGGGTGGACTGGCATTTTTAGCGCTGGTACTTTGCTCCTACAACGTTCTTGCCCGCTTGTTTTTCCCCCAGCATCTCCTGGACTTCGTCGAGGAATTCCAGGTGTATATGGTGATCTGGGCGGTGTTTCTTTCTCTAGGCACGCTGACCATGATGGATCGGCACGTGAAGTCAGACTTTTTTGTCAATATGTTTCCGCCCGCACTTAAGGCTGCTGCTGCATGGCTCTCTGACGTTCTCGGGCTGATCTTCTCTGCTGCGATTGCTTATTACGGCTTTGAAGTTGCTTATCAGGCGCATGAGTATGGTGATGTCTCAACCACCATGTTGCGCACGCCACTGTGGATTTATTTTGCGGCTTTGCCCGCAGGCGGAGTTGTCATGGGCATTGCGTACATCATCAGAATCAAGCGCAAGCTTGTTGGCGGGGGCGCATGACATGCTAGCAATTGTTTCCCCACTATTTGTACTCCTCCTGGTTCTGGGCGTACCCATCTTTTTGACGATGGGTATTACCTCAGGAATCGTGTTTGCCATCGAGGGCAGTCTGACCCCTCTCGCACAAAAAATCATTGACGAACTCAACTCGCCGACACTGCTCGCAGTTCCTTATTTTGTGATTGCCGCAACCTTCATGGAGCGTGGTGGTGTTGCCAAAGCCTTGATTGAGGCAGTGACTGCGTGGCTTGGAAGACTTCCTGGCGGACTGGGCCTTGTTTCGATCATTACCTGCGCTATTTTTGCGGCGATGTGCGGATCTTCCGTCGCAACGGCGATCGCCATGGGCACCATCCTGATCCCTGCGATGTTGCGTGCGGGATACAACCCTGCATTCGCAGGTGGGATCCTCGCCTCAGCCGGTACGCTGGGTATTCTGATACCCCCGTCACTGGCTTTTGTGGTGTACGGTGTTCTGGCCGATGCTTCGATTCCTCGCCTGTTCCTGGGTGGCGTGATACCAGGTCTGCTCAGTGCCGGCATGATGTGTATTTACGTCTATTTTTACGCAAAAAGGCACGGCTATGCCCAGCGGGAGGTTATCCCCATGGATGTGCGGGTTCGCAAGTCGATCTCCGCGATCCCGGCGTTGCTCGTACCTGTGGTCGTGCTCGGCGGTCTGTATGGTGGTTTTGTCACTCTCACTGAGACAGCTGCATTGTCTGCTGTGGTGGCAATGATTCTGGCGTTGTTTGTCTATCGTGGAGTCTCAATCCGGGACTTTTTCCAGACGCTGACGTATTCAGTCAGAAGTGCTGCCGCGATCATGATCATCATTGCAACCGCTCTGGCATTCGGACATCTGATCACTGAGACGGGGATCGCCCAGAAGACGCTTGAATTGATGGAAGCGTGGGAAATCAAGCCCTGGCAGTTCCTGCTGTTCGTCAACATCATTCTCATCTTCCTGGGTATGTTCCTTGAGGTGTTCTCGATTCTGCTGATCATGGTACCGATCGTGTTGCCGCTGCTCGCACCGCTGGGGATCGATCCAATCCACTTTGGCGTGATGCTGGTGATCAACATGGAACTGGCTCTGATGTCACCGCCTGTGGGTCTGAACCTGTTCGTGATCAGCAATATTTCGAATATTCCCTTGACGCAGGTGTTGCGTGGCACGGTGCCATTCTTCCTGATCATGCTGGTGTTGCTGGTTTTTGTAACCTACATTCCGATCATTTCTACCTGGCTGCCTAATTACCTGATGGGTCCGATGTGAGTTATGTTGGATGGTCCGCCGGTCTTCGAACACTGGCGGATCAGTTTGGAGAAAGTCTCGCAGTCAGCGATGCTCACGGCAAGTCACTCAGCTACAGCCGTTTGAGTTGTGTTGCGCACTCGCTAGGCCATCTGCTGATTTCGCAGTACAGCGTAGCGCCCGGTGAGCCCGTTGCAACGCTGCTACCCAATAGCGTGACCGCAGTCTGGGCCTCCTATGGGGTGAGGATGACCGGTGCGGCAGAAGTCCCCGTAGGCTGGACGAGCACGATTGACGAGATTGCCTGGTGTGCTCACCTTTCTGGCTTCAAGAAAATCCTGACGCTAGGTGTCCGGCAGGCTGAACTGATTGCCGCAGGACTCGAGCCGGTTTGTCTTGATAGCCTTGAACTGCCGTCCAACGCAGCGCCTTTGCCCGCCGTTGAGGAGTCCCTGCCTGGCAGGATTCTGTTTACCTCCGGCACGACTGGCAAGCCCAAGGGGGTTCTGTACAGTCACGTCTTGCGCTGGAATGCAGAGCAACTTTTGAAAGCCACACTGCCTTTTGTTCCGCAGCGAGGTGAGCGCATCATCTTGATGACGCCATTCGTGCACGGATCGTCGCTGCTGACCTATGCGTGGTGCGACCATGGTGGTCATGTGGTATTGCTTGATGGCGTGTCAGAAGACTCCTTGGCTAGAGAGTTGCCAAATCCCGAGGTCCGGGCGATTTTTGCGCCACCGACGGTGCTCGCAAAAATCACCACGTTGTTCGAAGGGCGACAGTTCCGGCACATTCAGTGTGTGTTCACCGGCACACAACCCTTGACACAAAAGATCTACCAGCGTGCGCGGGACATGTTTGGCCCGGTGGTGCGGATCACTTACGGCAAGTCTGAGTGTGTGAACCCCATTACCGTGCTCAAACCCGACCAGACCGAGGCGTATTACGGTGCGGGTGAGATGCCGCCCGGGGCCTGTGTCGGTTACCCGGCGCCAGGTGTCGAGATACATATCCATCATGCTGAACACAAGGATGCAGATGACGAGGAACCTCAGGACGGCGAAGTCTGGTTAAGGGCTAGACACATGTCCCAGGGCATGATCACTGACAAGGGGTTTGCGCCGCATGAGCCTGAGGGCTGGCACCAGACAGGGGACCTTGGTCATCTTGATGCCCAGGGACGACTAGTCCTGACAGGGAGGGTGGCCGATGTCATCAAGACCGGTGGCTATCGGGTCAATCCCGACGAGATTGAAGCCTTGCTGACAGGTTGGTCGAGTGCGATGCAGATCAGCGTGACCTCGTTGCCGTCGGATTATTGGGGTGAAATCATCATTGCGGTGGCCGAGCATCCACAAGACGACTGGGTGAGCGCGGTGGCTGACAGGGTCGTCGAGTTGTCACGGCACAAACGGCCACGTTTGCATGTGACCCTGGACGCGTTGCCGAGAAACCCTCAAGGCAAAGTCAACCGACGTCAGGTCAGGGCGATGGTGCTGGAGCGGTATCGGCTCAATGACGGCCCTTACCCTTCGATCGAGCCTCAGGCCTGAGCCGACGGCCGCAGGTGCGGCGGATAGCATCCGGTATTCAGCCGGCGATGCAGAGCACTGAACCGAGTGCCCTGCAATCGCGATATCTCGACCCTGAGGCCGCATCTGTCAGTAGGCTTGACGGAACAATTCCAGAAACTGAGCTTCAGATGTCTCGCGCGGATTCCATTTGTTGTAGCCTGCCTTGAGGCAGTCTGACGCCATTGCCGGGAAATCTTCCTGTTTGGCGCCGACTGCTCGCAGACCGTCAGGGATGCCGACGCGCGAACAAAGGCCGGCGATGGCTTCCAGGGCTGCCTGAACAGCCTGTGTCTGTGGTGTGTCAGGTGCGCTGACACCCATGGCAAGTGCGACCTGAGCAAACTTTGCAGGAGTTTCTTGTGCGTTAAAGCGCGCCACCACAGGCAAACACAGGGCATTCGAAAGACCGTGCGAGACATGATAGGCCGCACCCACGAAGCGCGCCATGCAATGCACGTTGCCAAGCCCGGTCTGGCCAAACACCATGCCCGTCAGGGCAGATCCGACCAGGCACTTGAGCGCTGCATCCGCGTCGGTACGATCGCGAACAAACACAGGCAGGTTGGCCGCCAGCAGGCTCATGGCCTGCAGGTTGATCGCATCGGTGACCAGATTGGCCTGGCGCGATATGAATGATTCCAGTGCGTGGACAAATGCATCGACACCGGCATGCGCTGCGACATGGGCAGGCAGTGTGGCCAGCGCATCAGGATCCAGAATCGCGCGGCGGGCCGGGTTTAACCGTGCATGCCGGATTGACATCTTGCGTCCACTGGCCTTGTCGGTGATAACACACGAGCCTGAAACCTCTGAGCCCGTGCCAGCTGTCGTCGGCACCGCGATCAGGGGCAGTGGAGGGATCTGATATTTTTCAATGCCCTCATAGTCCTGTATTCGTCCTGCATTGGTGGCCAGAATGCCAATCGCTTTGGCCACATCCATGCTGCTGCCTCCGCCCACGGCAACCAGTGCGCCGACATCGTTGCCCTCCAGAAGCGCAAAACCCTTGGTGACAATGTCATCGCCGGGATCGGGCTCAATCTCGCTGAACACGATTGATGCAATCCCGCTAACATCAAGCAACGCCTGCACCGATTTACCAAACTCTGTGGCGAGCACCGCTTGATCAATGACCAACAGCACACGCTGCGCGTTCAGGCCTTTGAGCAGGCTCGGGATAACGGAAATGGATCCTTTGCCCATGTGAACATGGGTTGGACAGAAGAAGCTGGATATCGAGGTGGGAAGATTCATGATTATGGCTGTTGCAAGCGAAACGACGGAAGGTTGGCGCAAACCTGCGCGATAAGGTAAGTTCCACAGTGTGATGTTTGCCTGTGGCGCCAGTCTTGTCAAAGCTTGCGTCACGGAAGTGAAAGTCGTCGTTCACGTTGATGCACTGATCTCTGAACTCATTTTCTGGACTTTTTATGCCTGACCCGACATCCCGGTTCGTTCTTGAGTCGCTCTGGTCCATGACTGGACAGCCACAAGACGAGTTGCGTCATCTTCATCTGCCGGTCGGACCTAGCCTGCCATCGCGGTTTAACGTTGGCCCTGTGGCCAGTGCAACCATTGGTGCCCAGGCGTTGGCGGCGTCCTCTGTCTGGATGCAAAGAACGGGTCGTAGGCAGTCGATCGAGGTGGATCCACGACATGCGCTGGCATGTTTCCGCTCTGAACGGTATCTGCAGCTCGATGGAAAGCCTTATGGCGAGGTGCATGATCTTTTGCATGGTTTTTATCCCGTGTCTGCCAGACAGTGGGTGCAACTGCACACGGCGTTTGGCCACCATCGGGAGGGTGTTTTGCGAATTCTCGGTTGTGAGCCGACCCGGGAGGCTGTGACTGCTGCACTGCAGAACTGGCAGGCAGAGCGGCTCGAGTCACAGCTGGCCGAAGCAGGTCTTGTGGGCTCAGCGGTTCGCAGCACGGACCAATGGCAAAGACACCCCCACGCAGGGGCGCTGTCGCAGCTGCCACTGTTCGAGATACAGCGCATCGGTGATGCACCACCGATGCCCGTGGGCAGGGCCGCGGAACCATTGCGTCCATTGTCTGGCGTTCGTGTGCTCGATCTCTCCAGAGTCATTGCAGCGCCGGTTGCGGCACGCACGCTGGCTCAGCATGGCGCAGATGTGCTCGCTGTATCGGCAGCGCATCTGCCGCAAATCCATCAATTGCTGATCGATACGGGGCGAGGCAAACGCCAGGCATTTCTGGATCTGAGGCAGGCAGAGTCATGTGAACAGTTGCTGGATCTGGTTCGTGATGCTGATGTCTTCATACAGGCCTTCAGACCCGGTGGTCTGGCGCACAAGGGGTTTGGGCCGGAATCTCTGGCCAGAGTGTGCCCCGGTATCGTCTATGTCACGCTGTCAGCCTACGGACACGTGGGGCCGTGGTCCGCCCGCCGAGGTTACGACAGTCTGGTGCAGAGCGCGACCGGCATCGCGCATGCAGAAGGACTGGCAGCCGGCATTGATGGGCCTGGCAAGCTGCCGTGTCAGGCACTTGACTATGCCACTGGCTATCTGGCGGCACTCGGAGCCATGGTCGCCTTACGCCGTCGCGCCACGGAAGGGGGAAGCTGGCTCGTCCGGGTGTCATTGGCGCAGACAGCCCGCTGGTTGCGTAGCCTGGGCGAGCGTGAGAATGGTTACGCCGAGCCGGAGCTCAGCACAGATGAGGTCAAGCCCTGGCTGCAAAAGATGCAGACCCCGTTTGGAAGCGTTGACGCGGTCGGCCCGGCAGAACAAATGTCAGAAACCCCAGCGCACTATGAGCGCGTTTGCGTGCCATGTGGAACAGACCAGCCAGTCTGGTTGTCCAGCAACTAGATAGCGACGGGATGCGGGTTTTCTGGCTCGGACGACACGGGAGGCGCAATATCATGAGAAAGGGGGTTCAGGCGGCTTGCGGTTTGCTCGCCGCGATCGCTATGGCTGGATCCGTCGCAGTCGCTCAGACTGAGGTGCATCCTACCGTCATTGCGACAGGTCTTCAGAACCCTTGGGCATTGGCGTTTCTGCCGGATGGCCAGATGCTCGTGACCGAGCGCCCCGGCAGGCTGCGTCTGGTCTCTGCACAGGGGCGGATCAGTGAGCCTGTCAACGGCTTGCCCCCGATCCATGCGGCGGGACAGGGCGGCCTGCTGGATCTTGTCCTTGATCGGGATTTCGAATCTAATCGGCGGCTGTATTTTTGTTTTTCGGAGCCCGATAACAATCAGGCAGGTTCGGGTGCAAACTCCACCGCGATGGCCTCGGCGCGCCTCTCGCAAGACCAGCGCACGATTGAGGATGTGTCGGTCATTTTTCGCCAGATGCCGAAAGTTTCAAGTTCACTGCATTTCGGGTGTCGCATCGTGCAGCTTGCCGATGGCTCTTTGCTGCTGGGTCTCGGTGACCGCTATGGAAGCATGCAGGAATCTCAGAATCTCTCGAACCACATCGGCAAGATCGTGAGAGTCATGCCCGATGGCTCTGTACCTCGAGACAATCCGTTCGTGAATCAACAAGGTGCTGCGCCAGAAGTCTGGAGCTATGGCCACCGCAATATTCAGGGCGCAGTCATCGGCGACGATGGCGCGGTCTGGATGCACGAGCACGGACCGCAAGGCGGGGACGAGGTCAACCACATCATTGCAGGTCAGAATTATGGCTGGCCGGTCGTCACCCATGGTGAGAACTACGGTGGGGGCGTGATCGGGCAAGGCATCACTGCGGCACCGGGAATGGTAGATCCCGAGTTGCACTGGACGCCGTCGATTGCGCCATCCGGGATGACGCAAATCACCAGCGACCGCTACGGGCAACAATGGAAGGGGCGTCTGGTGGCAGGTTCCTTGAAATTCATGGATCTTCGTCGAATCGAGATCCAGAACGGGAAAGTTGTCAGCACCGGGACGCTGATCCCGAAAATCGGGCAACGGATACGGGACGTGCGCCAGGGCCCCGATGGGTTGCTTTATGTTCTGACCGATCAAGGCAATGGACAGTTGATTCGTCTTGATCCAGTGAAGTGAGTCTGAGGTCGGCGACCGAACAGCTCGCTGGATCTCAACGGAACGTCCACTTGCCCCAGATGAACACGACGTTGCCGTTGTTTTGACCGCCAGGAATGTATGTCGCCTGAAACGCCAGATTCTTGTAACTGACTGAAGCAACAGGCAGGACGGCCGGAAAGGGTATTCCACCCCAATAATCTCTGCGGGACATTAAAAATCCTGTCAGTCCGACACCGACCTTCAGATCGGACTGGCCCACATTCCATGTCGGAACCCAGCCATAGCCAACTGCAAATGAAGGGTCTCCGTGGGAGTCACGAAACCCTATGGCATACATCCCCTCCCAGTTGCCACTGGCGTTGTAGCGACCTTTTCCAAGCCCTACGCCTGCGGGGTACTCGTTGTAGCTATCCAGCAGATCCTGGCGGTATGCAAACGGCAGATGCCATGTGTAGGCCGGGACATAAAGCTCGTAATCGCCATGCTTCCAGGTCGCGCTGGCATGATCCATGGCAGTGTCCCAGGTCGACCGAAGCCAGCTCCTTTCATCAGAAGACTGGGCCAACGCGATTTCAAAGGGTGCGGCCAATGCACAGCCGCATACAAGACCAGCAAGTGATTTTTTCATGCGACGGCGTCGAGTAGACTAAAGTTACTATTATAGTTACTCGACCGAGGTCGCATTGTTTCAGCCAGGAAACTGTTACAAGATCTTTTTGCGGACTTGGGTAATCAGAATCTCTGCCAGGATCACAATCGCAAAGATCGCCACCAGGATGACGGAGACGCGCTCCCACTGGAAAAGATTCATTGCCGTGTCGAGCGTCATGCCAATGCCGCCCGCGCCGACTAGCCCTAAAACGGCCGACTCGCGCACGTTGATGTCCCAGCGCAGGAGCACAATTGACCAGAAGGCGGGCTTGATTTGAGGCCAGTAACCGTAATTGAGCTGAGAGGCTTTGGTTGCACCTGCGGCTTTGAGTGCCTCGATAGAACCCGCATGCGCCTGTTCTACAGCCTCCCCGACCAGTTTGCCGACGAAGCCGATTGACCGCCACGGCGTCAATCAGCCGGTCGATGCCCACCATGTCCAGCCGCGGAAGACGCACTTCCAACGGCAAATCTCCGGCGGCCAAAAGCGTGACGTCATCAGCGGGCCGAT
>CAZBIN010000001.1:3541-14758 GCA_964491995.1 uncultured Orrella sp. | reverse complement strand
AAATATCGCAATAAAAAGCAATGCCCACACCAGCGAGTTAACCGATCGGCTGGATACCAGGATCAGCTTGGCTACAAAATTCAGTATCTTGATTGGCGTGAAATTGCTGGCAGCGAGTAGTCCGACCGGGATTGCCAGAAGCACTGAAAGTATGGTGCCCAGCGTCGCGATGTGAATGGTTTCAATCAGCGCGCCGTGCACAGATTCCGGATAGTGTGCCCAGTCGACCGGCCACATTCTTCCGAGCAGGTCAGCCATCTGTTGCGGGGCGTCATAAAGAAACTCCGGAATGATGTCGATGCTGCGTACAGCCTGCACGATGGCAATCACAAGAGCCAGGTAGACTGCGAACCGAAGTACCCGCTGTCCGGTGCTATATCTTGTCCAGATGCGGTCCTGTTGCACAGCGGATGTCATGTCTGTGCTCCGTCTTGCGCGTTCCGGACTTTTCTTTGTCGACCGAACAGTTCTGCCAGACCGACGTTATCAACAAAAATGGCGCGAATGAAGTTGGCGATAATCTCTCCGATCATGATCACAGCGATGATCGAAATGAGAATGGCGGCAACAAAGTCGTAATCAAAGCGCTGAAACGCAGAAAACAGCGTACCCCCGATACCGCCAGCACCCACGATGCCGACCATGGTCGAGTTGCGCAGGTTCGAGTCAAACTGATAGGTTGAAAACCCTACAAACCGCGCAAAAACCTGCGGCAACACAGCAAACAGGATGACATTGGCAAATGATGCCCCTGTGGCTCGGACCGCCTCAACCTGTTTGACAGAAATTTCTTCGACTGCCTCCGTGAACAGTTTGCCGATAAACCCGATGGACGCCACAGTCAACGCCAGAATACCTGCCAGGGCACCAAAGCCAACCGCTTTTACAAACAAGATGGCGACAATGACAGGGTGCAGTGACCGGCACACGGCCACCAGCGCCCGGGCGGGCCAGCTGGCCCAGCCTGGCATCAGGTTTCTCGCGCCAAGCAGTCCGACTGGCAGCGCAAGCCCGATACCCAGAGCTGATGCGAGGACCGCGATTTCGAGGCTTTCGAGCATGCCCTTGATCAGGATCGACGAGCGGCTGAAGTTAGGTGGCACCATGCGAGCCAGAAATGTGCTGGCGTTATCGAGCCCGGAGATAAAACGTGCGTACGTGAAATCCAGCTGGGAAGCTGCATAAATCACATACACAAGCATCAGGACGATACCCAGTTTTGCTTTGGCCGATATGGCAAAAGGACGGATGTGTACCGTCTGGGAGGAAGTCACTGAAGCCAAGACTCGCCACCATAGATCTGTTTCAGATGTGAAGCGGCCAGAGACTCGCTGTCCCCATCGAATACGATCTGTCCGCCAGACATGCCAATGATCCGTTTGGCAAACCTTTTGGCCAGTTCGACATCGTGCATGTTGATGATGATGGGTATGCGCTGGGCCTGTGCCAGTCCAGTCATCAGTTCCATGATTTCGACAGAGGTCTTAGGGTCAAGTGAAGAGGTCGGCTCATCAGCCAGCAGCAGCTCCGGACGTTGCATCAGGGCGCGTGCGATGCCCACCCGCTGGCGCTGGCCACCCGATAGCGCATCAGCACGCTGGCTTGCGTGAGCACCGAGACCCACGGTGTCGAGCAGGTGGTAGGCATGGTTGATGTCGTTCTGATCAAACTTTCTGAACCAGGCTTTCCAGGCTGGCATATAACCTAGCCGACCCGTCAGCAGGTTCTCCATCACACTGAGTCTTTCGACCAGGTTGTATTCCTGAAACACCATCCCGATTCTGCGCCGGGCCCGTCTGAGTGCAGTGCCCCGGATCGACGCGAGGTCGATTTCGCCGTTGTCGGTTTGTAACACCACCTTGCCTGAAGTGGGCTCCACCAGGCGGTTGATGCATCGAAGCAAGGTACTTTTACCCGTGCCTGACGGCCCGATGATGGCTGTCACTCCATCGCCGCTGACCGTCAGGTCAACACCCTGCAAGACCGGCACACCCGCCTTGTAGGATTTGTAAAGGTTTTCGATCCGAAGTGCTGCACCCATGGGACGGCTTCCTGCTTATTTTTTGGCTTTGGATTTGGCGGTTTCGGCCTCGTAGGCGGCACGGTTGAACTTTTGCCCACCCGCTTCGGACACTTCACGCACGACAGCCCAGTCATCCTTGAAGTTGATCGGGTAGAAACGATCCGCACCGTTAAAGGCGGTTTTCATGGAGTCCGGGAAGCGATAGTCATAGAAGCAGGCCAGCATCTTGTCACGCAGTTCCGGTTTGAGGTCATGTGAGTAGGCAAATGACGAAGTCGGAAACTTGGCGCTGGTGTAGATGATCTTGAAGTCATCCTTGTTGATCTGGCCGCGTTCTGCCATGCGGTAGAAAACATCGGATGCCACCGCCGCTGCATCGTAGTCGCCCGAGTTCACGCCCATGACAGACTGGTCGTGCTTGCCTGAGAACAGGATCTTGTAGTCTTTCTCAGGCACCAGACCCTGACCTGGAAATAGCGCCATCGGTGCCATGTGACCTGAGTTTGACGAAGGCGAGGTATGGGCGACCTTTTGCCCCTTGAGATCTTTCAGGGATTGATAAGGCTTGTCTTTCTTGGCAATCACAATCAGGTTGTAGCCTTGGAAACCATCGGCATAGCCTTTGACAGCAAATGGCACGGCGCCGGCAATGTTCACGGCAAATGCGGTCGGTCCAGTCGAAAATCCACCAACATGCAGACGACCTGACCGCATGGCCTCAATTTCAGCTGCATTGCTCTGTACCTGATAGAAAACCACGCGTTTATTGACGCATTGCGCAAGATACTTGACGAAAGGTGAGAACAGGTCTTCGTAGACGGCCGGATCTTCGACGGGAGTGTAGGTAAATACAATAGTCGAAGGATCTTTCTGTTTCGATGCGTCGGTGGGTGTGTCGGCAACCAGATCGCGGTTGTTGTCGCAGTAAATTGCATCAAGGTCTCCGCGATTCGAGCACTCTTGTGCCATGGCGGCAGGTGTGAATCCAAATGCGATAGCGGCGAGTGCACCGCTCGCTGAAAACCAGTGCTTGAGCTTCATGCTTGTCTCCAGGTTGTCAGTGACATGTCACAAATGTGACGTACATCACTGCTTCTTATTTGTATTTTGGACGGGCAAATGTGCTGCCTGACGCTCAGATTGAATCACAAAGTGTGTCAGCTGCAAAGCCTTTCTTGATCCGGGCTTTTTCTGCAGCTTTCACATGAACATTTGTGATGGGGCTGGGTGCTTGCGAGTGCGCTAAACGAGTATTATCCCTAGGTCATGTGAAGCCATATGACAGCCCGCGACCATGGGATCAGTGAGCTTTGGCTTTTACTGGTTCCTGTCTCGTCAAGTTCTCGTTAAGTGAGTCTCTGCGGATGTCCACGCCCATCAAGAAGTCCCCAGCTTCCGTCACGGAGTTGTTTGTGTTTTTCAGCTTGCTGGCCCTGCAAGGGTTTGGCGGCATGATTGCTTTTATTGAGCGAGGTCTGGTCCAGAAGAAGCAGTGGATGACGCGCGAGGAGTTTCTTGAAGACTGGGCCGTGGCGCGAACCATGCCTGGGCCGCCAGCGATCAACATGGGCATCATGATCGGCTCAAGGCACTTTGGCGCAAAGGGCGCATTGGCTGCGGTGCTCGGCGTGTTCATGTTTCCATCCGTTTTGGTGATGGGACTGGCTGTGCTGTACTCAGAGTTCAGCCATCTGCCTGAGGTCGTCAACGCTTTGCGCGGTATGGGGGCGGTTGCTGCAGGCTTGCTGATCGCTACCGGCTTTAAGTTGCTCACCGCTCTGCCTGCCAACGTCATGGGATTGCGAGTGTGTGCAGCGTTTGTGGTTGTCACATTCGTTCTGGTCGGTCTGCTGCACATGCGTGTGGCATATGCGATGGCCGGTCTTGGTGGATTGGCATGCGTTTATGCCTACACCCGTTTGCGCGACAGTAAACCCGCAAATGGGGGGCAATCATGACCGAGACGCCGACCGTTGTTCTTAGCCTGATGGACTGGTGGCGTCTGGCTGAGAATTTTCTGATTCTATCCGTGATGTCAGTGGGCGGGCCATTGATCTTGCTGCCCGAGATGCGTCGCTTCCTGGTGGTCGATCAAGGCTGGATCACCAACGAGCAAGTGGCTGCTTCAGTCGCACTTGCGCAGTCCGCACCCGGTCCCAATGTGCTGTTTATCGCGCTGTTGGGTTGGAACGTGGGCATGAACGCAGGAAGTTACTGGCTGGCATTCATGGCAGCAACGCTGTCGATGGTGTGCATGATGCTACCTTGCTCTTTGCTGCTTTACGGCACGGCGCAGTGGGTTCAGAAAAACGGTCAGCGCAAGGCAGTTCGCGCCTTCAAACAGGGTATGAGTCCAGTGGTGATCTCGATGTTGATCGCTTCAGGCTGGACACTGGCCACCGCCGGGACGGTGCCAGAGCGTGACTGGCCGCTCTGGCTGCTGTCGGCGGCGACCGTCGGACTGGTCCTCTGGAACAAAATTCCCATGGTGTTGCTGATCGCTCTGGGTGGTGTGCTTGGCGCGATGGGGTTGCTCAGCTAACAGCAGTGTGTACAGGGAGATGGCGGGGCGAGCGATTGACGGCGCCCTGCAGCGCCTGGATCACGATGTTGATGGTGTTGACCGGTTCATGCGGGTTTACGTTCCTGACTCACGGCCACCACGCTGTTGCGTCCTTGCGCCTTGGCCTGATAGAGCGCGGCATCAGCACGTGAAATAACGGCTTCTGCATTCGAGTCACTGGCACTGGATTGACTGACCCCAATGCTTAGCGTGATCTGGCCGACCTTGTCAATCTGAGTCTGCTCGACCGCAGCGCGGATTTTTTCACCAAGATCCACGCCTTCCGCAGGTGAGTTTCGGTCCGGAACCAGGACAATGAACTCCTCACCACCAAATCTTGCACAGACGTCAGTCGCCCGCGTGACTTGTCGCATCAGTTGCCCCAAGGTCTGCAGCACCCGATCGCCAGTCTGGTGCCCATACCGGTCGTTGACAGATTTAAAGTGATCGATATCCATCATCAGGATGCAGTACGGAATTCCTGTGCGGAGAAACCTTTGATGGTGTTCGTGCAGACGTTTTTCGAACTCTCGCCGGTTCAACAGACCGGTTAGCGAATCAGTGGTTGCTAGCAGCTGCAACTGTTGATTGGCATGGCGCAGCTCTTCGGTTCGTCTGGCAACCTGACTCTCAAGGTTCGCATTCAAGGCAGCGAGTTCCTCCTCCCGGTTCAGAAGGCTGCGTGTCATGGATCCAAACGCGTTTGACAGTAAGGCCAGCTCAGGCGAGCCGGGATCTCTGGGAAATTTGACCGCATCGGGCTTGGATTCAATCTCCCTGGCCACCCGGACCAGACTCTCGATCGGTTGAGTCAGGCGCTGCGAGATGCGATAGGCGATGAACATGAACACCAGGAATGCCAGAAAACCCAGCAGCAGGAGTTCCCTTTGCAACTCAATGATGCTTCGGGTTGTGGCGTCAATCGGCTGACGTATGATCACTCTCCAGCCCAGGTCAATATTGGTCGATTCGCCCACTGCAGCGATGGTCGATAGGTACGTGTTGCCATCAGGCCATCGCTCGGCTTGATAAGCTCGACTCGTGCTCAGTGTTTCAGGAAGCTTCATGGTGCCGGCAAGGCTTTCTGGATAAATAATGCTGCCTTGACTGTCGGCGATCAAAAGCTCAGCGTCCGCGAGCAGTTTGTCATTGTCCATGAGTGTCTTCACGATGTCGGTCACCCAGGTCCAGTGGAGATGTGCGGCAAGGATTCCAGCAACTTCGCCCTCGTCGGTTTTAACAGGCAAGGCAATATCGATGAAACGCAGTGGCTGATCCTTGCTCGTGCCGGGCAGCAGTTTGGCCAGCAAGACCGCAAGATGCAGATCACCGATGAACAGACCATCCTGGGCGCCCTTAAACCAGGGACGTTCACGAGCATTCTGCCCGACCAGCATGCCTTCGGTAGCCTGTACGATGTTTCCTTGTGGATCTGATAGTCCGATCCAGGCATAGCCAGCCTTGTTTGCGCGGATTCTGTCGAGCATGACACGCGCCTCATCGCCGGCAATATCCTCATTCTCATGTTCCAGCGTCTGGCGCAGCAGTTCGATCTCTCGCTCTCGTTCGGAGATGTTGGTTGCAAGCAATTCTGCACTGGCGCGTGTACTGATCGATATGGTTTCACCTGCCGTACGCATGATTTCAGAGCTGGCGATGTGTCCCACGTATAGGGCGACAACCGCCATGGTGATCAGCAATAGCCCTCCGAACCACAGCGTTAACTGCATGCGCAGACTCTTGAGGGAAAGTGTTTGCAGAAAAGACATAGGGTAATGATTCTAGGATGTGAGGCTGAGGACAGCCCGACACTGCATCTTTTTCAAGACAGAGTCCGGTAGCATGAAGACATAATTTGATGACCGCTCCGATAACGTGGCGATCGATCACAATACCGCCAAATCTAACCACAAATTGGCTCAAAGAGAAAGCTGGTACAGCTCGATCGTCTTGTCAGAGAGTTGTCTTTGGAACGCTTTGTGTTGAAACTGGAACGCATGAACAAAGATATTGCATTGAAACTTCTTCACACCTCGGACTGGCACCTGGGCAGAAGCCTTTACGGCCGCAAGCGTTATGAGGAGTTTGCCCAATTTCTTGACTGGATTGTGCAGACCGTGCGTGAGCGCAATATTGATGTCCTGGTGGTCGCGGGTGATGTATTTGATACCGCCACACCCAGCAACCGTGCGCAAGCTCTGTACTACCAGTTTTTGCAGCAGATGGTGATGTCAGACTGCCGCCACGTGATCGTCGTGGCGGGCAACCATGATTCACCGACCTTTCTGAATGCGCCAGGCGACCTTCTCAGGGCGCTTGATGTCCATGTGGTTGGTCATGCCTGTGATGATCTGTCCGACCAGCTGGTTGTTCTGCGAGACGAGCACAGGCAACCACAAATGATCGTCTGTGCGGTGCCCTATCTTCGAGACCGCGATGTCAGGGCAGCGTCGGTCGGTGAGACCATGCAGGACAAGGAACGTCACTTGATTGACGGGATCGGGCAGCATTATCTGAAGATGGCGGAGCTGGTGCAGATCGCGCGTCGCGAGCAGGGATTGAAGGTTCCAGCGGTTGCAACCGGTCATCTTTATGCGACGGGCGGCCAAACCATCGATGGCGATGGTGTCAGAGACCTTTACATTGGATCTCTTGGACAAGTGCATGCCACGGTGTTCAGTGATGTGTTTGACTATATCGCTCTAGGTCACTTGCATGTGCCTCAGATTGTCGGGGGGCAGAACCGGATTCGCTACAGTGGTTCGCCCATTGCCATGGGGTTTGGCGAGGCAGGGCAACAGAAGGTTGTCTGCGAAGTGAGCTTTTGGCCCTCAAAGTCTGATGATCGAGACTGGCAATTGTCGGTCGAGACGATTGATGTCCCGGTGTTTCAGCGGCTGAGCCAGATCCGTGGGGACCTTGCCACCATTCGCGCGCGGCTCGACGATCTCAAGCGAGAGGGTAATTCGATATGGGTCGAGGTGCTCTATGAAAGCGCCGATGTGATGACAGACCTGCGAGAAATCATAGAAAAGGAAGTGTCGGGCACATCGATTGAAATTCTGCGGATCAAACTGACGGGACGCAATAGCTCTGCAATCGCCCAGTTGCGCGAGGAGGAGTCGCTTGAAGACCTCACCCCCATGGATGTCTTTGATCGTTGTCTGGAGTCACACCAGGTCTCGCAGGCGCAGCGGCCCGCGTTGCGTGATACCTATAGAGAGCTGCTGACGTTAATGGACACTCAGAAAGCAAGTCTTGGAGGTGCCTCATGAGAATCCTCCAGGTCAGTTTCAGAAACATCAACTCGCTGGTGGGCCACTGGCGAATCGACCTGACGCACCCGGACTATCTCAGCGATGGTATCTTCGCGATCACAGGACCCACCGGGGCGGGCAAAACCACGATCCTGGATGCTATCTGTCTGGCGCTTTATGGCACAACGCCTCGACTCGGGAAACTCGGAAAAGGAACCAATGACCTGATGTCACGCCAGTCGGGCGAATGCCATGCCGAGGTAGTGTTTGAAACTTCAGCAGGGCAGTTCGTCAGTCATTGGGCGCAGCACCGCGCCCGACGACGCGCCGACGGCGAGCTCCAGTCGCCTCGACATGAGGTGAGTCGGGTCAATGGTGACATTCTGGCATCCAGTATCAAGGAGTCCGCCAGTCTGATTCTGGAACTCACCGGTATGAGTTTTGAGCAGTTCAGCCGCTCGATGATGCTTGCCCAAGGCGCCTTTGCGGCATTTCTGCAGGCCAAGTCCGATGAAAGAGCGCCCATACTGGAGCAAATCACGGGCAGCGAGATCTACAGCCAGATATCGATCATGGTGCATGAGTGGCGGGGACAACAGCGTGCCCGCCTTGATGAGCTTGAGGCGCAACTCGAAGACACGCGATTGCTTGATGATGACACTCGCAAGCGAATTGATGTCCAGAAGGCGCTTCTGGACCAGGAGGTTATAGAAAAAGCAAAGCAGATGACGGTCGTGCAGGAAAAGCGACAGATCTTGCAGCAGATCGAGTCGTTGACGGGTCAGATCAAAGGCAATCAGATTGAACAAGAGCAACTGAACCAGCGTCTCGCGGTGTTTGCCACAGAGCGTGCTCGCCTGCAGGCCGCAAAGCGCGCGCTTGAGGTCGCTCCAGACCATCGAGCGCTACAGATCGCACAGACCGATCAAGCCCGTGACAGTCAGGCTGTGGTTAGCAGCCAGGCGCAGCTAGCCTTGCTCGCCGAGGCGCTTGAGACTGCGCAGGCGAAGGTGGCACTGTGTCAGCCCGAGCTATCGCGTTGTCAGACTCAATATGCCGAGATGCAGCCGGTGATTGAACAGACCCGCAAGCTCGATACCGAATTGCTGGCGCTCAGCACGTCGATCGGCAGGACGGAGCTTGCACACAAGCAGCTTTCAGAGGATTTGCTGAGACTTCGTGATCAGGAACTTGATCTGTCTGCCCGGCAGATGACTGCTGCTGAGCAGTTGCAGTCGTTGAAGCAGCGTGCGCAGGCGCTGTCCAGCGATGCTCTGCTAGTTGCTGAACTGTCAGCCTTGGCTGGGCGACTTGCCTTGCTTCAGGAAGGTGACAACCAGATTGAAGAGAGTGCCCGTCAACTCCAGACGATTGCGCTCGAATTGTCCGATGCGAGCAAGGTCAAGGACCTGCTTGCGGAGCAAGTCGCGACTGAACGGACGGATTTTGAGGCTGCAAAAAGATCAACTGACGAAGCCTCTCTGACTCTCGAAACACTGCTGGCCGGCCAGTCCCTGACGGACTGGCAACGTGCGCATGCCGAACTGCTCACTCAAAGCAGTCGTCTCGAGCAGGCAGCACAAACGTTGAGCCAGTTGTCTACGCTGGAGGACCGGAGCAGACGCACGCTTGCGAAGATTGCGCAGATAAAGCAGCAGCTTGCCTCTGATGAGCAGCACTTGGAGCACAAGACGCGTGAGTCAGCATTGCTCGCCGAGCACGCCCAGGTGTTGCAACGACAACTCCTGCTGGAGCAGCGTATCGAGAGTTACGAGCAGGCCCGCACCCACCTTAACGACGGGCAACCGTGTCCACTGTGTGGCGCACTCGAGCATCCCTTTGCCAGCCAAGGCATTGCCGAAACCGGACAGACTCAGTTTGAGCACCATTTAGTCAAAGCGCAACAGGATGCAGTGGCTCAGGCGTTGGTGAACTTGCAGGTTGCAGTCACGAGTCAACGCCGACTGGGTGACCAACTCCAAGAGGATCTCACGGCAGACTCAATGGCACTCGATGCTTTGCGAAGCCGGCTCCATGAGCAGCTGGTGCTGCTTGGCGGCATGCCGGCAGGTGATAGCCGCGCCGTTGAAATGGCATTGGCTCAACAACAGACCACCCTGGCACAGCAGCTGGCGGCCTCAACCGACAGCTGGAACAGGCGCACAAGATCGGTGATCAGTTGCAGAGGTTAAAGCTCGAGCTTGATCAGCGAAGACAGTCACTGGAGCATACCCAGAGCGCTGCAGTCAATGCTGTCCATGAAGAGAAGATGGTCAGACAAAATCACGAACAGGAAAGCAGGGCTCTGACAGCCAGGAGAGTCCACCGTCAGGCACTCGCTCAACAGCTTGTGGCTGAGCTCGCTGCTTATTCAGTGACCTTGTCGATGCTTGATGATGTGCGGGTCGTCCTCGCTGAGATCACTGGCAGGCGCGATCGCTGGCTTACCCTTGAGCAGCAGTTGAAGACGACGCAACAGGAAACCGAGCAGCTGCAACAGGCTGCACAGTTTCACGCCCAGAAGATATCCAGTCGCCAGACCGAGATTGTCGAGCTTGAGCGGCAGCTTGAGGCTATGCGCGAGCAGCACGCATCCATCTCGAGCCAGCGGCACAAGCGACTCGAGACTCGCGATCCGGATCAAGTCCAGAGAATGTTGCTGGAATCGATTGAGGTGGCCAGAAATTCTCTGGAGCAAGCCAGTTTTGAGTTGCGCCAGAAGCAGGCATCGCATCAGCAGTTGTCAGATCGCATCGCACAACTGATGCGGGATATTGAGTCAAGATTATCAAGCCTTGACAGACTGCGCAAACAGTTTGCGTATCAGTTGCAGCGCGCAGGGTTTGAGCACGAGCAGACGTATCTTCAAGCCTGCTTGCCTGATGCGCAACGTGACGCGCTTGAGCAGCAGGACAGGCAACTGTTTGAGCAACAGACCCGCATCGAGGCCACCCGACTGGACTTGCTAAGACGCGAGAGCGAACTGACGGCACGTATCGATCCTGCAGACGTGGACCCCGAGCTCGCCGGGCAGCTTCTGGTGCTGGGGCGTGAACATCGAGCATTGCTCGAGACACTGGGCGGTTTGCGTCAACGTATCACTGATGATGAGAATGCCAGAGTGCAATACGCTGGCAAACTGGAACTGATTGCAGCGCAACGCAGGGAGTTCGAACGATGGGATCAGCTTCATGCCTTGATTGGGTCGGCCGATGGCAAGAAGTTCCGTATTTTTGCTCAGGGTTTGACCTTTGAAATTGTGATCGGGCATGCCAACCGGCAGTTGCAGAAGATGACGGATCGCTACGTCCTTGTCAGGGCAATGCAGGAGCCGCTCGAATTGAATGTGCTGGACCTTTATCAGGCGGCTGAGG
>CAZBIN010000001.1:0-3531 GCA_964491995.1 uncultured Orrella sp. | reverse complement strand
AGCAATAAATGAAAGTGAACCGGCATACCGGAGCTTTTTATTTATTGCCTGGCGTTCGTTCGACGACCAAGAATCTGTCGGGTGGTGAGAGTTTTCTGGTGAGCCTTGCGCTGGCGCTTGGCCTCTCAAAGATGGCCAGCAAGAATGTGCGCGTCGACTCACTGTTTCTCGACGAGGGATTTGGCACGCTCGATGAAGAGGCGCTTGATACCGCGTTACAAACCCTTTCCAGCCTGCAGCAAGAGGGAAAGCTAATCGGGGTGATTTCTCATATTCAGGCGCTCAAGGACCGCATTGGCACCCAGATCCAGGTCACACCCCTGCGCGGGGGGCGTAGCGTGCTGTCCGGGCCTGGGTGCGAGCGGATGCCGGACTGACAAAGGGGGGCATGCGACCACGGTTGCGTGCTGCAGCCAAATGCGCCACCGAAAGCGCGCGATATCGGGAAACTCACGCAATATTTAATCCATCAAACCACAATCAGAATCATCAGAATCGATACGATGATTGCAATCCATAGCCACTTCGGGAAGGCTGGTGTTGATCTTTCACCGGTGCTCGCTGGCGCAACCGGAGTGGGCGTCGCAGACACTGATGCCGCATCGCCGTCTGTCAACGTCTTGCCGATCGGCTCAACGGGTGGGTACTTTTCTTGCAGGACTTTCTCAAATCGTTTGAAAAAATCATCCGCCATGGATTTGGCCGCACCATCAATCAGTCGCTGGCCCAGTTGTGCCAGTTTGCCACCCACTTGTGACTCCACGGTGTAGCGTAGTTCGACACCGTCATCGTTTGGAACCAGTTCAACGTGCGAAGTCCCTTTTCCATGGCCTGCAACACCGCCTTGTGCTTCAAAGTGCAGCGAGTAGGACCGGGGCGGGTTGATGTCGGTGAGTTCGACACGACCGCTGAACTTGGCTGAGACCGGACCGATCTTGACGTTTGCGACAGTCAGATAAACGTTCTCTGATTCGAGTTCGAACTTCTGACAACCCGGAATGCATTGTTTAAGAGTCTCAGGGTCGTTCAGAGCTTGCCATGCGTCCTGAGCGCTGACGGTGAGTTGTCGGCTTGCCTGCATTTGCATGATGGTCTCCTGTCTCGGTTTTTATGGCTGCAGTGGATTCTTCAGCCTGAGGTGTCGGTGTGGAATGGGGGTGCATGGGGCGGCAGCGAATCTTTCCGGATGTCCTCTCATCAAGCCCGCTTTCGGGCTTTTTGCATCAGACTTGCCAGTGCCGTGGCCAGTGACTGAAGGTGCGCAAGGTTATGGATAGCCAGCATCTGGTCGACATGACGTGAGAGCACCGAGGCACCGCCAGCCAGAGGCTGATAGCCTTCATAGCGCAGCAGCGGATTGAGCCAGACTGTCGCCCGCGCTTGTCTGCAAAGCCATGATACTTCTCGGTCGAGGCTGGCTTTGTCTCCAGTATCGAGTCCATCGGAGATCAGCAGAACAATCGTACGGTTGCCGATGATGGCATTGCGATGCTGTTCTCGAAGCGTTTGAATCGCAGTGCCGATCCTGGTGCCACCGCCAAAGTCCGGTACGTTCCGGTTCATGCTGGTTAACATCGCATCAGTATCTTCGAGCGCAAAAGACGCATTCAGATCGGTCAGTCGGGTGCCAAAAGCAAAGACCGAGCGCTTTGTCTTGCGGGTTGCCTGATGCAGAAATGCCAAGAGCAGGCGTGCGTATCGCTGCATCGACCCCGAGACATCGACCAGAATCAGTAAGGGAAGTGGATCGGGTCTTCTGCAGGACCAGGCAATATCAGCAAACTCCCCGGCATGCCTGGCGGCTTGCGCCAGCAAGGCTGGCCAGTCAATCCGGGTGCCATGACTTGACGGTTGGTGACGTCGGGATTTGATGTGCGGCAGTGGCAATGGAATTTCTCGCGCTAGCCGCTCAACGAGCAAGAACTCACTGGCACTGAGCCCTTCGAAATCTGCGTTTCTCAACCGTTCACTTGCACTTGCGCTCATGGCGGCATCAAGCTGGATTTCTTCTTCCCTGGTTTGCCGTCTGTCGGGCTGGTTTTGCTGAATGGCGTACAGCGCTTCTTGCGCACGTAGATTGCGGTCAACCGGTGATCTGGCGGCTTTGGACTGCGGTAGCAACTGGGCGAGCAGCTGCTTTGCAATCTCGGGATCTTTGAAAAATGCATCAAACAGTTGTGAGAACACCTCAAGATCTTGCTGTCGGCTGACCAGAACCGTTTCCAGCGCGGACTTGACGTCGTCTCTGCTTCCCAGATCGACCAGTGTCAGTGCCCGCTGGGCCAGCCCTACCCGGGCGATGTCGACCGGGATGCCAGCTCGTCGCAGTGTTCTTGAAAATCCCACGAGATTTTCAGCGAACCTGCCTTGGCGGGCGTCACCCAGCACCATGGCCTTTTGTCCTCATGGCTCTGGCGCCAGCAACGCATCCAGAATCGGCTCGAGAGCCTGGATATCATCGCGTTGCTTGAACATGACACCCGCAGTGGTCTGCACGATTTCGGGGTCCAGTTGCAATGTGTTGAGCGCGACCAGTGCTTTGGCCCACAGCACACTTTCTGCAACGCCGGGCACACGGCTAAAGCCGTTTGCAAAAGGGCGTTGGCGCAGACGCTGCACAAAGTTCAATATCTGGTCACTCAGGTGCTGGGCAAGTTCCGGCACCTGGGATTGCAGGATCTGCAGCTCCCGCTCACGGTCGGGATAGTCGAGCCAGTGAAACAGGCAGCGCCGCTTAACAGCGTCATTGAGATCGCGGGTTCGATTGCTGGTGAGAATGGTGACAGGGGTGCTGATGGCCTGGATGGTGCCAAGCTCCGGGATAGTGACCTGGTATTCACCAAGGTACTCCAGCAAAAAAGCCTCGAATGGTTCATCGGCCCGGTCGACTTCATCGATCAGCAGTACGGCACCTGGCGAAGGTTCCTGTAGCGCCTGCAGTAAAGGGCGCCGCAGCAAATAACGTGGCTGATAGACCTCTTGCTCAATCTCTTGCGCACTGCGTTCCTGAGAAGAAGCGCGCATGTGAATCAACTGCGCCGCGTGATTCCACTCGTAGAGCGCATCACGTAATTCCAGACCGTCATAGCACTGCAACCGGATCAGCTTCCTGCGCGAGACCAGTGCAAGTGCTTTAGCCAGCTCGGTCTTGCCAACACCCGGATCGCCCTCAAGCAGCAAAGGTCTACCCAGCGCAATTGCCAAATGCAACGATGTTGCCAGACGGCGATCCGCGAAGTAGCCCACTGAAGCCAGACTCTGGATCAGCCTGTCGATCGGGTCGCTGGCAACAGGCTCGGCAGATCGCTCTGCCGAGCCCGCCGTCTCGACCGATGGTTCTGGCTGATACTTTGAGTCCTGGCTCGTAACGGGCGTGACTGCAGACAATCAGGCCTCCTTGCCCAACGCCATCGTAACGGCTCGCTGAGTTTGAACTTTGATGAGATGTGCCCGGTAGGCTGCGCTGGCGTGCAGGTCGCCACTGAGATCGGCAGCGTCCACCGGCACATCAGCGACCGCATCGGGCGTGAA